>DATMAB010000024.1 GCA_035573675.1 Terriglobales bacterium | reverse complement strand
CTCCGGCAACCGCCTGCGCATCAGCGGGCAACTGGTGGACACGCAGACCGACTTTCCGCTGTGGTCGGAGCGCTACGACCGCGAGATGAAGGACGTGTTCGAGGTGCAGGACGAGATCGCGCGCAAGATCGCCGAGGCGCTGCGCATCACGCTCTCGCCGCAGGAGAAGGAAGGCATTGGCGTCAAGCCCACTCAGAACCTGCAGGCCTACGACCTCTATCTGCGCGGCAAGAGCTTCGCCCGGCGGCGCACCCGCCAGGACCTGGAGTTCGCCCTGCAGATGTTCGAGAGCGCCGTCAGCCTGGATCCCAACTTTGCGCTCGCCCATGCGGCGGTGGCCAACGCCTGCGCCCAGTACCATCTCCACTTCCAGCGCGAGGCGGCCTGGATCGAACGTGCCAAGAGCGCCTGCCAGCGGGCCGCCGCCCTGCAACCGCAACTGCCGGAGGTGATGGTGGCGCAGGCCTGGCTGCACTACGCCGAGCAGAAGTTTGACGACGCCATCGGCAGCGCGCAGCAGGCCATCGAGCGCAAGCGCGACAGCGAAGGCGCCTACTACATCCTCGGCCGCGCGCTGTTTTCCGCGGGCCGTTACCAGGAGGCTGCCGGCATCGCCGAGGCGGCCATCGAAGCCTCCGGCGACGACTACAACATCTACGTTCCCATCCAGAACGCTCTGGGCGCGCTGGGCAAGGAGGAGGCCCTGCGCAACTTCCGGCTGCAACGCATCCAGGCGCTGGAGCAGCATCTGAAGCAGGTGCCGGAGGACGCCCGTGCCCGCTCGCATCTGGCCATCTCCTACGCCACGACTGGACGTCCTGAAGACGCTATCCGCGAGATCAATCTGGCCGTGGCCCTGCGCCCCGATGACGCGCTGCTGCTCTACAATGCCGCCTGCATCTTTTGCCTGATGAAGAAAAAGCCGGAGGCCATGGAGGCGCTGCGCAAGGCGTGGCACGCCGGCTACAAGGATGCGAGCTGGGCGCGCCGCGATCCCGACCTCGCCCTGCTCCACGACGAACCTGAGTTCGACAAGCTCTACCCGCCAAGCCCGCCTGCGGACTGAAAGAAAAGCCTTTTACCGCCGAGCACGCCGAGAATGCTTGATTTGATTTCGGGGCACGCCTGAAGGCGTGCCCTGATACAGAAGAGCCACTACCGCCGCTGAAAGAACGT
This sequence comes from Terriglobales bacterium, assembly GCA_035573675.1. NCBI lineage: Bacteria > Pseudomonadati > Acidobacteriota > Terriglobia > Terriglobales > Terriglobales bacterium. Next base: position 106,016 of record DATMAB010000024.1, on the reverse strand, counting down.
CCCATCCAGAATAACGCCGCCGCCGTCGCGCAGGCGGATGAGGCTCATGCGCTGCACGCGGCCATCGGCCCCGTGGAAGACGGCGTCATAGCCCTCCACCGTCAGCTGGCCGCGCGTCGAGGATTCCCCGTAGCTGGCCGCACCCTCGACGCTCGAGCCCATGGCCGAGCCGAAGAGGTAGTTGCCGGCCGCGTCCACAGTCAGCTCGTTCACCTGCGTGGTCGCCGGACCGGAGCCCAGGTTGAGCCACGCGGTGCTGTGCGTGCCCTCCCAGGAGCCCGCCATTTCCGCCGGACGGACCGCGTACGCACGGCCGTAGCGTTTGCCCTGAAAGAAGATGCCGGTGTCGGTGAGCTGGAGTGGCCCCTGCCACACGTTGCCGTCGGCCCATTGGATGCGCAGCGTCGTGCCCGCCATGTCCCAGCGCCCGCAGGCGTCCGGGTTCTCCGCTTGGAGCGCGTTCCAGTCGATGCGATTCAGGCCGCCGCGCGGCAGGTTGTGATACACGCGCCCGCCCGGAAGGAAGAGCAGGAACACCGGGTTGCCGCTCAGCACGCTGACACCGACGAACAGTCCCTGCGGACGTCCGTTGACCACGCCGGCTTCGGGTAAAGGTTCGCCGCCGCGGGCAGCCGGGGCCGGCGCGGCGCTTTGCGGGGAAGACGGCGCAGGTGTTGCCGCAGGCGATCGCGCCGGTCCGGTCGCCGTTGCCGCCGCCGAGCCGACACGCAGGCTCTCGAACAATCCCTGTAGCGGTGCCAGGTAGCGGTGGAATGCAGCTTCGCTGGTTGCCACACCCATGGCCAGCGTCGCCTGCTTTCCGTCGGACACTGCGTGGAACATTTGCAGGCGGACGTTGCCTTCGGCGTCCTGCACCGTACGCGCCGTGGTCAGCGTGTCGAGGCCGCCGATCTTTTGGGTGGTCACCTCGCCGGTTTGGAGCACCTTGGCCTGCGGGTTGAGGTTGGCCGCCATCTGCTGCTCGAGCCATTTGGCCAAGGTGACGCTGCCCAGTTTGGCCGCGCCGTCGAGTACCACCACGACCATGGTTTCTTCGTCGGCGTCGGCGGGAGCCAGGACCAGTTTTCCGCCCTGTTCGGCGGTGGCCCAGCCCGCGGGCGGCGAGAACGTGACCCCGTGGAAATCCTCAGCCGCCGAAGGGAAGGTGAGCAGAAGGGCGAGCAGGCAGGGCAGGGCGGTGGTCCGCATCAGAGGTCTCCTTCATGCACGCCCGCCGCGGGGATTGTAGTGCAGAAAGGCGCTGTCCGCCATACGCTCTCCGCTTTCCGTTCAAAGGCGGAGAGCGCGTAGCGCATCTCGAAACTTGAAAGACCAATCGAGTTCCGCCCTTCCGTTCACAGATCATGGTTCGCAGTTCACAATTCGCGGCCACACCCCTTCCGTTCGCTTGATGGAAGGTCACCTGCGGAGCAGGTGCCAAGCCTCGCGGTAGCGCTCAAAGCTTCCGGGGCAACGACCTTGTTACGACTCGAGGCTAATGACATCCCCGGCACGGACTTCGCCCGGGGTAAGCACCGTCGCGTAGATTCCGGCGCACTGGTTGTGCTGCTGCACGACGCACTTCAGAATTTCGGGCGTCGATTTGCCGGTGGCGGGATCGAGGGTGATCATCACGCAGCGCTCATCCACCTCGGTGACGGCGATGCGCGCCTGGTTGCCGATGCGGAGCGTCTTGCCGACCCATTGCAATTCAGCGAATGCTTCGTCGTTTGCCAGATCGACCAGCAGGTTGGGACGGAACCGCCAGGGATCCTCCCTGGTGCCGGTTTCCTCCGCGATGCGCGCGACCGTTTGCCGGCTGATGAGCGATACGGGAGCGATGTCATAGGAGCCGCGATGGTCGCGCAGCAGGAACACGGATTTGCCGTAGCGCGCCTCGAGCGCCTGCCGAAGCTCGTCGCTCTCCACCCGCCAGCGCTCACCGCTCGCGATGGTGACCTTCACGGAGACATCGGGCGTACCTGCCTTCTCGACCGAAGTCTGGTAGCGCAGAAGCTCCGGAAGTTCACGTCCGGTGAGCCAGGGAAAGGCACTGCGGGAGTCGGATCGCACGAAAGCATAGCGCCGGTCCTCCTCGAAGCCTTGCAGGGTCAGCCGCAGCGACGGCAGCGCCTCACCCTGCATCGACTTGACGGGATAGCGCGCCAGCTGGCGAATCACACCCACCGTTTGCATCGCAAACCTCCTGGGGATTCTCTCATATTGCTCACAGGGCCTGAGATTGAACAGCCCCTGTGCTGCGCCTAAAATCTGCGGTAGAGGCCGTGTCCACCGCCCTCCAAACCCGCGCCACCTTCCAGCCCGCCTATCTCGCGCTATGGCGTTCGGGGGAGCTGGCGCGGCGCGTGGAGCGCGCTCTGGCCAAACTGGAAGACTGCGTGCTCTGCCCGCGCGATTGCCACGTCAATCGCCTGGCAGACAAGTTCGCCGTTTGCCGCGTGGGGCGTTACGCGCACGTCGCCAGCCACTTCCCGCACTTCGGGGAGGAGGACTGCCTGCGGGGCACGCGCGGCTCCGGCACCATCTTCTTCAGCGGCTGCAACCTGCGCTGCGTCTTCTGCCAGAACTTCGACATCAGTTGGAGACTCGAAGGCGAAGTGGCCACGCCTGCGCGCCTGGCGGAGATGATGCTGGAACTCCAGGCCCGCGGCTGCCACAACATCAACTTCGTCACTCCCGAGCACGTGGTGCCGCAGATCTTGGAAGGGCTGCTGCCGGCGGTCGAAGGCGGGCTGCGCCTGCCGCTGGTCTATAACACCAGCGCCTACGACTCGCTCGATTCGCTCGAATTGATGGACGGCATCATCGACATCTACATGCCCGACTTCAAGTTCTGGGAGGGCGAGATGGCGCGCCGCTACGTGCGCGCACCCAACTATCCCGAGGCCGCCCGCCGCGCCATCCAGGAGATGCACCGCCAGGTCGGGCCGCTGGTCCTCGATGAAAATGGCCTCGCCCTGCGCGGCGTGCTGCTGCGCCACCTGGTGATGCCTGGCGACGTCGCCGGCACGCGTCAGATCATGCAATGGATCGCCCAGGAACTGGGCCCGGAGACCTACGTCAACGTGATGGCGCAGTACTATCCCGCCGGCAAGGTCACGGACAGCGAGCATGCCGAGATCAACCGCGCCATCACCCGCGAGGAGTTCGGCGCCGCGCTCGCCGCGGCCGGTGAGGCCGGCCTGCCGCGCCTGGATGGACGTTCCGCGCTGCGCGTCCTGCGCTAATCCGCGTTCATCCGCGTCAATCCGCGGCCAAGGATTTTTGAATCACGAGTCCGCGATCCGGACGATGACGCTTTCCAACAGCCGCCCCAGCTTCTCACTCGCATCCGCCGCTTTCGCCAGCACCTCCTCGTGCGTCAGCTTTCTCTTGCTCAGCCCCGCCGCCAGGTTGGTGACCACGGAGATGGCGAGCACCTCCATGCCCATCTGGCGCGCGGCGATCGTCTCCTGCACCGTGGACATGCCCACCAGATCGGCGCCGATGCGCCGCAGGAAGGCGATCTCCGCTGGCGTCTCATACACCGGCCCGAGCACGCCCGCATAGACGCCTTCCCCAAGGGGAATGTCCAGATGGCGAGCCTGCGCGCGGGCCAGGCGGCGCAGTGCCGGGGAGTAGGCTGCCGTCATGTCGAGGAAGTGCGGGCCGAACTCTTCGCGCTGCCCGCGCAGCGGATTGGTACCCTGCAGATTGATGTGATCACGCACCACCGCCAGGCGGCCGGCAGGGAAGCGGCGGCTGAGCCCGCCGGCCGCGTTCGACAAAATCAGCGTGCGCACGCCCATCTGCGCCAGGACGCGCACCGGGAGGACGACCTCGCCGGCGCTGTAACCCTCGTAGAGATGAGGACGTCCTTCGAGCACGGCCACGGGAATCGTGCGCATCCTGCCTGAGCGCAGCACACCGAAGCTCGCGACTCCGGCGTGACCGGGCGCGGTGGGACGCGGGAATCCGGGGATCTGGTCGAACGGGATGCGAACCCGGTCTTGCAGCCGGCCGGCGAACGCTCCCAGCCCCGAGCCCAGAATGACCGCGATTCGCGGCCGCATCCGCACGCGGCGCAGCAGAAAGCGCGCGGCACGGCGGGCGCGGGAGAGCTCGCTGGGCATCGGTAGGTCCGAGGGCGATCAGAAAATCTGGCGCTGGCGGCGCGCAGTATACAACCGCTGCGTGGGCGGGACGCACCAAAGTAATAGCCGTCGCGATTACGGTAACCCGGCCGGGGTTACAATCGGGATGTTCCCTCGGGCGCGGAGACCTCCTACGATGTAGGCAGGATGATGAGTACTCAGGCAGAAAGTCGGAGGCTGCACCGGTATCAGCTCAACCTGCCGATCAAGGTTCGCTGGAGCAGCGGCGAGCAGAGCGGCACGGCCGCCGGCATGATCCGCGACATCAACGAGAAAGGCGTCTACTTCCTGACCGGCTCCGAAGTGCCCGCCGAAGCCTTTATCGAATTCATCCTGGAACGTCCGGCCGAGCTCAGCACCGACAGTGTGCGCCGCCTGCTGTTCTCCGGGAAGGTGGTGCGCGTGGAAGCCAGCGGCAATCAGACCGGCGTGGCCGCCCAGCTCGAGCAGTGCCAGCAACTGAGCGACAGCCAGGCCGAGGAAGCCGCCGCCAAGATCGCCGGCGACTGGCGCGAACAGATCGAAGCCTACATGAAGGACCAGCAGGAGAAAGAGAAAGAAATCAAGAAGCAGTACAATTCGCGCGCGAATCTCGCTTCGCAGATCGGCGCCGTGGTTTTGGGCGTTGCCCTGGCCTTGATCCTGGCCAGTTGGTACTTCAAGAAAGAACCCGACCTGCTGCAACGGCAGCTCACTGCCGGCAACCCCAACGCGCAGGTCTGGGTGCACATGAAATCCGGCCTCTATTACTGCAAGGATGATCGGGACTACGGCAACCTGCATCCGGGAAGATACACGAACCAGCGCGAGGCCCAGCTCAACTACAACCGCCCGGCCACCGGGCGGCCGTGCCCGTAGACGCGTCTCCTCTCCTCCCATGAAAAAAGACCGCCGGCTGCGGGCCTTTTGCGGGGTCGTAAGCCGCCCTAGCGCGGGATGGTTTGCGACTGGTTGCGTTCGGCGAGGATCTTGCGTGCATTCTCCGCCAGTTCCCTGGCCTGGGGCAGTAGCTCCACCGCTTTGCGCACCTGGGGATCGGTCTCCGCTCGCACCCGCAGGCCTTCCTGCTGGCCGAACTCCGCAATGAAGATCTCTGCCTTGATGTTGGAGCGCAGCCAATCGTCCACTTCCAGCAGTTCCGCTTCGGTGTAGGGGATCTTCTCGTCGTCGAGAAACTTGCGGAACTCGATCAGCACGACGTCATCCACCTTGAAGCTGCGGTCCACGTGGCGATGCAGCAGGTAGCGCTTGGCGAAGTTGAAGAAGGCGTAGCGTTGCAACAGCGAATCCTGGAAGCGGTTGGTGCGCGCAGATTCCAGCTTGACGTCCGGGCTGATGCCGCCGCCGCCGTACACCGGCCGGCCGCTGTCGGTCATGCGCACTTCGCGCTGCCCGCCATTGTTACCATTTCCGTTATTAGTATAGTAGTCATAAAGGCTAACGCCGGCGTATTCGCGCTGGATGAGGCGGCCGCTGGGCGTGAAGTACTTGGCCGTGGTCAGGGCGAGGCCGGTGTTTTCCGAAAGCGGGTAGACGGTCTGGACCAGGCCCTTGCCGAAGGTGGTTTCGCCGACGACCAGGCCGCGGTCGTGGTCCTGGATGGCGCCCGCCAGAATCTCGGCGGCGGAGGCGGTGCCCCGGTTGACCAGCACGACCAGGGGATACTCGCGGCCGTTGTTGCCCTCGCGGGCGCGATAGACCTTCTCCTGCGAAGCGCGGCCGGAGTGGCGCACGATGATGGCGCCCTTGCGCAGGAAGTTATCGGCCACGGCGACGGCTTCACTCAACAGGCCGCCGGGGTTCTGGCGCAGATCGAGGACCAGTCCCTTCAGCTCGCCGAACTGCTCCAGGGCTTCGGCGACTTCCTGCTCGGTGGTCTCATTGAAGCTGGAGATGTGCAGGTAGCCGACGCCGGGCGAGAGCTCGAAGTGGACGTCCACGGAGTCGCGCGGGATCTCGTCGCGCACCACGGTGAACTCAAGCGGACCGTCGGTGCCCTCGCGCAGGATGGTGATGCGCACCGGGGTGCCCTTGGGGCCCTTGAGCAAATCGGCGACTTCGCCGGTGGAGAGGTTGTCGGTGGGCTTGCCGTCCACGGCGGCGATGATATCCCCGGGGCGGATGCCGGCGCGGTAGGCGGGCGTGCCCACGAAGGGGGCGATCACGATGACCTTGTTGTTGCGCGGTCCCACCTGCATGCCTACGCCGTAATACTTGCCGCGCTGATCTTCGCGCAGCAGGGAGTAGGACTTGGGATCGAAGAAGTTGGAATGCGGATCGAGCACGCGCAGCATGCCGGGGATGGCGCCGTTGTAGATGGCCTTGTCGGCGTTGACCGGGTCGGCGTAGTTATCTTCGACCACGCGATAGACGTCGGCGAAGACGCGGACCTGATCCTCGATCTCCGAGCCGGAAGCGGGAGTGGGGCTGATGCGCTGGCCGAACAACACGCCCAGGGAACCGCAGGCGAGGATGACCAGAAGAACGAGCAGAGCAGAGCGGCGGGAACGACCAGCCATCGTGACAGCGACCTCCGGGGCGCGCAAACTCCTCGGGGGCGCGCCACACCGTCATTTGATCCGAGTATAGCACGGCGTTCAAGCGGGGCCGCGCAGGGCCCGGAACGTTTTGGTACCCGGGACGTTACAGCTATTTAGACGCAGGGAAAGGCGGGAGGGGTGCAGGGGAGAGGAAGTAAAGTGGGACAGGGCTAGTTGTGCGGCGTGACTTCTACATTCAATGTAGCTGTGGCTACGAGGGCCCCGCATTCCGAAGTGCTTGCCCAAAATGTAAAACGGACCGGATTCACCCATCGGCGATTTCCGTTCGAGATTCCATTCCCTAGAACAGCGGCCCGTGTCGAGAGCGTCAGGCCTGTCGAGTTTATCCCTAGAGTTATGTTGACATTGGCACCGGCAAGAATATTACCCCCAAGACTGAAACTCGCGACGGCACTGGAACCGGGACAAGCTTTGTCATAGGGGACCGGCTTCTTGGGCTTTTCAGGTTCTCTGGGCTGCTGAGGTGCTGGACGGCCGCCGCAGGGAACCAAAAACATCCCAAGGCCAATGCCGACCGGGCACCAGGCTGAGCCTGGGCCATTGCCGATTGCATCGTTCTCTACGCCCTCGGCTATTGGACCATCCGTGGGGATGTCGTCGTGCCAAACGCAGTTCTTCTGCCCCGTGGGCGTCCCGTCGATGGTCACGTCTGTGCATGTCCATTCCAAGCCCAGTGGATCAACCAAGTTGCTGGGGTCATTCAACACATAGGCATAGCGATTGAGCGACTGGGGATTGGCCACGCTGCCGGCCAGCGGGTCGGGCTGGTAGAAGCGGCCCAGGGTCGAGCCGTAGTGGCGGAAGATGGCGTAGTCCAGGTTCGATTCTGAGTCGCGCTCGTAGCCGGTGAACTTGTACTTGCTGCCGCTCGAGTAATAGCTGCGCAGGCCGCCAAAGGGGTAGAAGTCCAGGTCCTCGACGTAGCTGCCGGTCGAGGTCAGCACCCGGGTCGAGCCCAGGTGGTCGGCGAAATAGTAGTGCACGTCGCCCGTGGAAAGCCGCCGCGCTACCTTGCGGCCGGCGAAGTAGACGAACTCGTCGGTCATGCTGCCGCTGAGGTTGGATTCGGCCAGCGTGTCCACGCCCATGCCCCGCCAGTAGAGCTTGCCGCTCGAGGTCTTCACCCGCAAGGAGTGTAAACCCACGTTTGCGCCGAAGAGCATGGCGCGAACGTGGGGCACCTTCGAGGATGAGGAACTAGCAGACGTGGACCATCCGTCCCGCACCTCCACGCCACCTGGGTGTCCACCGCTGCTATCATCTCCCTATGAACCTGGGCTTTCCGGAGATGATGTTTCTCATCCTGCTGGCCCTGTTGATCTTCGGGCCGAAGAAGTTGCCGGAGATCGGGCGGCAGATCGGGCGGGGGCTGGCGGAGTTCAAGCGCGCCTCCAACGACTTCAAGCACCAGCTCGAGGACGAGGTGCGGCAACTGGAGATCGAAGAGGAGCGGAAGAAACAGATCCGTGCGCCGGAAGGGACGGTGGCGGCGCGGTCGGAGGCGGAATCGTCGCAGATCGGCGCGGGGACTGGCGCGGAAGGCGGCAGCGAACCGAGCGCGGGAAGCGGGCCCGGCGCCGAAACCGAGACCAGGACCAATGCCTGAAGCGGCCATGGACGCGGCCGGACGTGAAGGCGCGCAGGCGGAGGCGGCTGAGCCAATCGCCGCCATGAGCTTCCTGGAGCACCTGGAAGAGCTGCGCCGGCGGATCATCTATTCCATCATCGGTATCGCGGTGGGGTTCCTGGCGGCGTGGTCGTATGCCGACCGCATCTTCGGACTGATGCAGCAGCCCATCATCGAGGCGCTGCGGGCGCACAAGCTGGAAGACAAGCTGGTCTACCTGAGTCCCACCGAGCCCTTCAACATTTACTTGAAGGTTGGGTTGCTGGCGGGCGTGTTCATCTCCGCTCCCTTCGTGCTCTACCAGGTGTGGGCGTTCGTCGCCCCCGGCTTGTACCGGCACGAAAAGAAGTACGTGCTGCCCTTCCTCGGATGCACGGTGGGCTTGTTCCTGGCGGGCGGTTTGTTCGGCTACAAGATTGTTTATCCGGCGGCGCTCGATTTCCTGATCGGGTACGGGGAACAGTTCCGCCCGATGGTCACGATCGGCGAATACACCGACCTGTTCCTCACGGTGATCCTCGGGCTGGGGTTGGTGTTCGAGCTGCCGGTGGTGATCTTCTTCCTGGCGCTGATGGGCGTGGTGGACGCCGGTTTTCTGTGGCGGAACTTCCGCTATGCGATCCTGGGCGCGTTCACGGTGGCCGCCATCCTGACGCCGACCACTGACGTGGTGAACATGACCATCTTCGCCGCGCCGCTGATCGTGTTGTATGTGCTGAGTATCGGGATCGCGTGGGCGGTCAACCCGCGCCGCCGGGCACGAGCCGCGGCATGAGAAGCTGCGCGCGCTTGCTCGGAGTGATGGTGTGCCTGGGGAGCCTCGCCGCCTGCACCAAGGCGGAGCCGGAGCGCCGGGAATCCTCGAGCAAGACTGTTACGGCGCAACCGGCGGCGTCTGAGCCGGGTCCGGGCCTCGGAGCGACACAGCGTCCGGCCACGACGGTGGTGCGGCCGCGCGTCCAGGGCGAGCGCGCGCTGAGTTACGTGCGCCAGATCGTGGCGTTCGGGCCGCGGCCTCCGGGCAGCGAAGGACATCGCAAGGTGGAAGCCTACCTGCGCCGGCAACTCAAGAGCGACAACCTGGAAGAAGACGCCTGGACGGCGCAGACGCCTGCGGGTCCTCTGCCCATGCGGAACTTCGTGGCCAAGTTCCCGGGCGAGAAGGACGGGATCATCGTGCTGGCCACGCATTACGAGACCAACTACCCGCTCAAGAATTACGTCGGCGCGAACGACGGCGGGTCGAGCACGGGCCTGCTGCTGGAGCTGGCCCACCATCTGCGCGGCAAGAAGCGCAAGGGCTACAGCGTGTGGCTGGCGTTCCTGGACGGGGAAGAGGCGGTGCGGGAGTGGTCGGCTGCAGACAGCCTGTATGGCAGCCGCCGCCTGGCTGAGCGCTGGACGAAAGACGGAACCGTAAAGATGATCAAGGCCTTTCTGCTGGCCGACCTGGTGGGCGATCGGGAACTGCACATCGATCGCGATCTGAACTCGACGCCCTGGCTGCTGGATGTGGTGCAGCAGGCGGCGGCCAACCTGGGGTATCAGTCGTATTTCTTCCAACGGGCGGTCACAGTGGAGGACGACCACCTGCCGTTCCGCAATGCCGGCGTGCCGGTGGCCGATCTGATCGATTTCGAGTACGGCTACGGCAACGTGTTCCACCATACGCCGGAAGACACGTGGGACAAGTTGAGCGCGAAGAGTTTGCAGGTTGTCGGCGAAGTGATGCTGGAGACGGTGCGGTTGCTGGACGAGCGGTAGGAGCGCATTCCTCGTAAGGAGCGTTTTCAGGGGCGCCCTCCTATTGCCTCCTCGCTGACGCTCCCTTCGGCTTCTGCGCAGGGCAGGCTTCGTCCGCCGGACGCCGATCAGGAGGCGAGTTTACCGAGGGCCTGCTCGGCGCGGAAGCTGCGCTTCCGCGCGCTCGCCGCCCTGGGCTACTGTGTTCCGCCCGCACAAGGCGGGCGACGACGGTGCCGGAACATGCGGCCCGGCAACGGCCCAGAGAGCAGAGGAGAACACTGGTTCAAGAGTTCTGGAACCGGATTCGACGCCGATCGTATTTCGGAGGGAGTGAAAATGGGACAGGAAGCCATCTGTAAAGCGCAGTTCGGCGGGCGTTGGTCGCTCGGCAAGGCGCGGCTGGAGAGCCATGAATTGGCGTTCCGCGGCGATTTTGGTCTGCGTATCCCGTTTGCGGGCATGAAGTCCATAGCCGCCCGCGACGGGCGCCTGTTGGTGAAGTGTGCCGAGGGAACGGCCGTCTTCGAGCTGGGGCCGCAGGCGGAGAAGTGGGCGGCGAAGATCAAGAATCCGCCCAGCCTCATGGACAAGCTGGGCGTGAAGCCGGGGATGTGTGTTGCCGTTCTGGGCGTGAGCGACCCGGACTTTGCGCCGACGCTCAGAGAACGGCTGCGGAAGCCGGTCTCGCGGCGGCTGGTGAAGGGGCTGGACATCATCTTCTATAGCGCCACGCGGCGCGCGGAGTTGAAAAAGCTTGCCGCACTCCAGAGATATCTGCAACCGGCGGGCGCCATCTGGGTGATCCGTCCGAAGGGGACGCCGGAGATCAAAGATATGGACGTCATCGCGGCCGGCAAGGCGGCGGGGCTCGTGGACGTGAAGGTGGCCAGCTTCTCCCCGACGCACACGGCGGAGAAGCTGGTGATTCCGGTGAAAAAGCGATAAGCGATAAACGATAAGCAATAAGCAGTTAGCCATTGGCACTTGGCATTTAGCCACTGAGCGTGAGTGGCTGTGCCGGGCGAAGCTTGGTCCCTCCTTCCTCTTCATTTTTCCGCCTGCTTGGTTTCTAATTCGTCGCCATGTTCAAACGAACGGCAGTGACTGGGGTGTTGCTGTGTGCTGCACTGGTGACGGCAGCGCAGGCGCAGAGTGACGTCGAGCGCGTGCGCGATGAGGCGCTGAAGCCCTCGGCGTTGGGCGAGAACCTGCGGCGGCTGACCGACGAGATCGGCGGGCGGGTGCCCGGGACGCCGGCGATGGACCAGGCGATCCAGTGGGCCGTGGATGCGTTCCGGGCCACCGGTGCTGATAGCGTGCATCGCGAAGATTTCAGCATGCCGGTGGCGTGGTCGGAGGGCGCGACACAGGTGGAAGTCGTAGCGCCGGTGCGCTTCCGCGTGCGGGCGGTGTCGATGGCGTGGTCGCCGCCGACGCGGGGTGTGGTCCGGGCACGGGTCGTCGATGTTGGGCAGGGCAGTCCGGCGGAACTTGCGAAGGCGACGGATGTCCGTGGCGCGTTGCTGCTGGTGCGCAGCGAGCCGATGCGCACGTGGGCCGACCTGTTCGGCGAGTATCTGCGCGCACCGGCCATCGTGGAGACGGCGGTACGAGGCGGGGCGGCAGGCATTGCGTACATCTCCACGCGCGAGCACGATCTGCTCTATCGGCACATCAATATCAGCGACGGCAACGTCGACCGCCTGCCCATGGTGCAACTGGCGCGCGAGGACGGATTGCGCATCGCGCGCCTGCTGGAAGCGGGGAAAAAGGTGGAAGTTGAGTTCTCCCTGCCCAATCGCGTGGGGCCGGGGTTCACGACTGCGAACGTGGTGGCCGAGATCCGCGGGCGCGAGCAGCCCCAGGAGTTCGTGGTGCTGGGGGCGCATCTGGACTCGTGGGACCTGGGCACGGGGGCGCTGGACAACGGTTGCAACGCGGCGCTGGTCGTGGACGTGCTGCGCGCCATCAAGGCGTCCGGGGTCAGGCCGCGGCGCTCCATCCGGTTCATCTTGTTTTCCGGCGAGGAGCAGGGCTTGCTGGGTTCGAAGGCCTATGCGGCAGCGCATCGCGCCGAGCTGGATAACGCAGTGGCCGCTGTGATTTTCGATACCGGCATCGGCGAGGTGACCGGCTTCTCGCTGGGCGGGCGGAAAGACGTGGTCGCCGCCGCCGAGCGCATGGTCGCGCCGTTCCGCGAATGGGACGCCGCCACGCTGACCACGGACGCCTTCGTGGGCACGGACAATTTCGATTTCCTGCTGGAAGGCGTGCCGACGCTGGTGGCCAATCAAAAGGAAGCCAACTACCTGGTCAACTACCACGCCAGCTCGGACACTTTCGACAAGGTGGACCTCGATCGGCTGAAGAAGCACGTGGCCATCGCGGCCGGAGTGACCTTTGCGATCGCGGACGCCGAAGAGCGCGTAGGTCCCCGGCAGTCACGCGCCGAGGTGGAGCAGTTGCTGCGCGAGAGCGGCCTGGAGCAGCAGATGAAGACCTTCGGCCTGTGGGCGGACTGGGAAGCGAAGCGGCGCGGGCGGCAATGATTTCGCTTTGCGTGCTCGCTCCGCCATCGCTTCGCTCCGGCATCGGTCGCGCGCAGGTCTTTTCTCGTCTGACCCAGCGCTGAAGCGCTGGGCTACAAGGCGTCGCCCCCCGTCAGCGGGCTGGCACGAAGCGAATCCCGTGCCTCCTTTTTCCATCGAGCGGGCTGCCGCGGAGACCGACGAATCCGGAAAGTGTCTTCCCGCAGGTGGCAATAACCTCTAGTCTCGCTGCATGCAGCTCTCGGCGCTCGATTGGGCGGTGATCGTCGGCTACTTCGCGCTCAACCTGGGCGTGGGGCTGTGGTGGTACCGGCGGGCCAGCGGCAGCACGGCCGACTACTTCGTCAGCGGACGGCGTGCGCCGTGGTGGTTGGCGGGAACGTCGCTGGTAGCGACCACCTTTGCTGCGGACACGCCGCTGGTGGTGACCGGGCTGGTGTTCCGCTACGGGATCGCGGGCAACTGGCTGTGGTGGGGGCAGGCGCTGAGCGGGATGCTGACCGTGTTCTTCTTTGCGCGGCTGTGGCGGCGGGCCGGCGTCCTCACCGACATGGAGTTCGCCGAGTTGCGCTACGCCGGGCGTCCGGCCGCGTTCCTGCGCGGCTTCCGCGCGCTGTACTTCGCGCTGCCGGTGAACACCATCATCCTCGGCTGGGTGAACCTGGCCATGGCCAAGATCTTGGAGATCACGCTGGGCGTCGAGCGCCTGCATGCGGTGATGTTCTGCCTGGCGCTGACCATGATTTACACCACGGTCAGCGGGCTGTGGGCTGTGCTGTGGACGGACCTGGTGCAGTTCGCCCTGGCCATGTTCGTGGTGATCGCGCTGGCGGTGGCGGCGGTGCGAGCCGTGGGCGGGGTGGAAGCGCTCGCCGCGCGAGTGGCGGAAATGGATGCGGCGCGCGGCGCCGATTCACTCGGCTTCCTGCCGGGACCGGAGTCGGCGTGGTTCGCCATGTTCGTGGTCTATCTCAGCGTCAACTGGTGGGCGAGCTGGTATCCCGGTGCTGAGCCGGGCGGCGGCGGCTACGTGGCGCAGCGCATCTTTTCCGCGAAGGACGAGAAGCATTCGCTCGCGGCGACGCTATGGTTCAACCTGGCGCATTATGCATTGCGGCCGTGGCCGTGGATCCTCACGGCGCTGGCAGCGGTGGTGCTGTATCCGCAGGCGAAAGACCCGGAGGCCGCTTATGTGCGGGTGATGGTGGACCATTTGCCGGCCAGCCTGCGCGGGCTGATGCTGGCGGGCTTCGCCGCGGCCTACATGTCGACGGTGAGCACGCACATCAACTTGGGCGCCAGCTACCTGGTCAACGACTTCTACCGGCGTTTCCTGCGGCGTGGCGCGGACGAGCGGCATTACGTACTGGCGTCGCGCGCGGCCTCGGTACTGGTAGCGCTGGCAGCGGGTGTGGCCACGTACTTCATGACGTCGCTTGAAGGCGCGTGGAAGTTCCTCATCGCGCTGGGTGCGGGGGCGGGCCCGGTGTTCATGCTGCGCTGGTTCTGGTGGCGCATCAACGCCTGGTCGGAGGTGGCGGCGATGTCAGCGGCGGCGGTTTGGTCGCTGGTGTTGCAGTCGCGGCTGGCCACGCCGCTGACGGCGCAGCTTCGGGACTGGGATCCGCAGTTGCCCGTGGGACCGCTCGACCCGAACCATCCCCATGGATTCGCCTGGCTGATGGTGTTGACCGTGGGCTTCACGACCTTGGCATGGGTGACGGTGACGTTTCTGACGCCGCCCGAGCCCGAAGGTCATCTGCGCGCGTTCTACCGACGGGTGCGGCCGGCGAGCGCCGGATGGAGGCCCATCGCCCGGCTGGAAGGGGAAGCTTCCCGGCAGAGCCTGTGGTGGTCGGCGGCGGACTGGATCGCCGGCTGCGCGCTGGTGTATGGTGCGCTGTTCGGTGTCGGACGCCTGCTGTTCGGCGACCGGATGGGCGGCGCGGCGCTGCTGCTCACGGGTGCGGTCGCAGGAGCGTTCATCTTCTGGGACCTGCGGCGCCGCGGCTGGGAAGCCCTCAGCGGGTAGGCTGCGGCCTTCCGCTACAATGACGAGGGAAGCCGACTCGGCCGCGGATGACCGAACCCACCACCTTCTGGATCGCCTTCAACGCCTTCGTGGTCCTGATGCTGTTCCTGGACCTGAAGGTCTTCCACCGCAAGTCGCACGTCATTGAGTTCAAGGAGGCGCTGGCGTGGAGCGCCTTCTGGATCAGCCTGGCGGTGCTGTTCGCCATCGGTATCTATCTGTGGTGGCCGGAACCGGAGCTGCGCAAGACGAAGATGCTGGAGTTCGTCACCGGCTACCTGATCGAGGAGTCGCTCAGCGTCGATAACCTGTTCGTGTTCCTGCTGATCTTTTCCTATTTCAAGGTGCCGCGGCTCTACCAGCACAAGGTGCTGTTCTGGGGGATTGTCGGGGCGCTGGTGATGCGCATCACGTTCATCCTGCTGGGCGTGGCGCTGATCAAGAAGTTCCACTGGATCATCTACATCTTCGGCGCGCTGCTGATATACAGCGGCATCAAGCTCTTCCACCAGGAGGAAGCGGAGATCCACCCGGAGAAGAATCCGCTCCTGCGCTGGTTCCGCCGGTTCTATCCGGTGACGAAGCGTTACTACAACGGCCATTTCTTCATCCGCAAGCGGGGCGCATGGATTGCCACGCCCATGTTCCTGGTGCTGCTGGTGGTGGAAAGCACCGACGTTCTGTTCGCCGTGGACTCCATTCCGGCGGTGCTGGCCATCTCGCACGACCCGTTCATCGTGTACACCTCGAATGTGTTCGCCATCCTGGGGCTGCGCTCCATCTACTTCGCGCTGGCGGGCGTGATGCAAATCTTCCACTACCTGCACTACGGACTGAGCGCCATCCTGGTGTTCATCGGGGCGAAGATGATCATCTCCGGCTTCTACAAGATCCCCACCGGAGTGGCGCTGGCCGTAGTGGCCATCGTGCTGGGGATTTCCATCGTGGCCTCGGTGCTCAAGCCGCACAAGAAAGCCGAGTTCCCGCGGATCGAACCCTCGGAAGAGTAGTCGGCAGCCTATTCGAAGCGGATGCCGCTTTTCGAGAGCACGGAGTGCTTCCTGAACCGGGCGTCGTTGTGGAGGGGGAAGTCGGTGCGGTAGTGGGCGCCGCGGCTTTCCTCGCGGGCCAGGGCGGAACGGGCGATCAGCTCTGCCACCTGGTAGAGATTCACGGCTTCGCACGCCCGGCGTGAGGTACGCGGAGGCAGGCGGTCCCGCCACTCCTCCAGCTCGCTGACCGCCTCGCGCAGTTTGCGGCCGTCGCGGACGATGCCCACGTTCTTCCACATCAGCAGTTGAACGCTGTGGATGAGGCCTTCAGCTTCGGCAGGATCGTGGCCGGGGTTGGAGGCGACCCTGGCGACGGCCTTTGCCGCTGCTGATTTCGCGGAAGCGGCCGGTTTCCGGGCCTTCGTGCTTGTCGCCTTGCCTTGTTCCTCGCGCATGGCGAGTCCGGCCCGCGCGCCGTAGACCAGCCCCTCCAGCAGCGAGTTGCTGGCCAGGCGATTGGCGCCGTGGACGCCGGTACAGGCCGCTTCGCCGGCGGCGTACAGGCCGGGCAGGCTGGTGCGTCCGTCCAGATCGGTGCGCACACCGCCCATGGCATAGTGCGCGGCTGGGCGAACCGGGATCAGGTCGGTGGTGATATCCACGTTGTACTTCATGCAGGTGGCGTAGATGCGCGGGAAGCGGGCCTGCACGTGCGCCGCGTCCAGGTGCGTCAGGTCCAGGTAGACGACGGGGTCGGGGAGCCGGCAGACCTCGAGTTCGTGGGCGATGGCGCGGGCGACCACGTCGCGCGGCGCCAGCTCCGCCATCTCGTGATACTTGGGCATGAAGCGAAGGGTTTCGGCGTTGCGCAGGTACGCGCCCTCGCCGCGCAGGGCTTCCGAGAGCAGGAATCGGGGCGCCTTCTTCAGATAGAGCGCCGTGGGGTGGAACTGCACGAACTCCATGTCGGTGATTTCCGCGCCCGCGCGGAAAGCCATGGCCACGCCGTCGCCGGTGGCGACTCCGGGATTGGTGGTTTCGCGATAGACCTGTCCCAGTCCTCCCGTGGCCAGCAGCACAGCGCGAGCGCGCACGGCATGAACCTCGCCCCTGGCGCCGAGCAGGGAGACGCCTGCGACCCGCCCGTCCTCCAGACACAGGTCCATGCTGAACTCGAATTCGCAGAATGAAATGTTGCGCAACGTGCGCGCCTTGGCGTGCAAGGCCCGGCCGATCTCGCGCCCAGTGGAATCGCCGTGGGCGTGCAGGACGCGGGAGCGGCTGTGGGCTGCTTCGCGCGTGAAGGTGAGCCTGGTGCCGTTGCGGTCGAACTCCGTGCCCCAGGCAAGCAATTCCTGGATGCGGTCGGGGCCTTCCTCCACCAGAACGCGGGCGGCGGCCGGGTTGCACAAGCCGTCGCCGGCGTCGAGCGTGTCCTGCAGGTGCAGGCTGATTTCGTCCTCGTCGCTGAGCGCCACGGCGATTCCGCCCTGCGCGTACTGCGTGGCCGATTCGGTGAGCTCCTGCTTGGCCAGCACCAGCACGCGGCCCGCCGCGGCCAGCTCGATGGCGGCGCGCACCCCGGCGATCCCGGCGCCCACGACCACGAAATCGGTTTCCGATGGGACCGACTTCATAAACGCAAAATGGTACCACGCACACGCGACGACGCCCCGACGCGTCGCGCTGGGCTATGATGAGACGCCGTGCAGGAAATCCTGATTCGCGTCGAGCCCCGGCCGTACCGCGTGCGCATCGCCCGAGGATTGTTGCGCAACGCCGGCCGCGAACTGCGCCGCGTGTTCGGGCGCACGCCGCCGCGCTGCTTTGTCGTTACCGTGCCTCCGGCGCGGCGATGGGCACGGGTGGTGAGCGGCTCGCTTCGCCGCGCGAAGATCGAGCATGCCGTGCTGGCCATGGCGGACGGCGAGCGCGCCAAGGCGCTCAGCGCGGTCGAGTCGCTGGCGGAGCGCCTGGTGCGGGCCGGAGCGGACCGCAAGTCCGTCTTGGTGGGCGTGGGCGGCGGCGTGACCGGCGACGTCACCGGCTTCCTGGCTTCCATCTACATGCGCGGCATCGACCACGTTCAGGTCCCGACCACCTTACTGGCGCAGGTGGATGCAGCCATCGGCGGCAAGACGGGCGTGAACCTTGCAGCCGGGAAGAACCTCCTGGGCAGTTTTCATCAGCCGCGGCTGGTGCTGACCGACCCTGAGGTTCTGGCTACCCTGCCGGAGCGCGACTTTCGTGCCGGACTGTTCGAAGCGCTCAAGTGCGGCGTCATTCGAGACGCCCGCATCTTCGACTTCATGGAACGCGAGCGCGAACGGCTGCTGCAGCGCGACCCCAAGGCATTGGCCTGGCTCATCGCCTCCTGTGTGCGCGTGAAGGCGGCGGTGGTGGCGGCTGACGAACGCGAGCGCGGGTTGCGCCGCATCCTCAACTTTGGCCACACCGTGGGCCACGCTCTCGAAGCGGCCACCGGATACCGCCGCCTGCGACACGGCGAAGCTGTCGGCTGGGGCATGATCGCGGCGGCGGAAATCGGACATGCCATGGGCCGCACCAGCGCCGCCGCTGCCGGCCGCATCGCGCGAGCCGTGGCTGCGTACGGCCCGCTGCCGCGCCTGCACGTTTCCGCAGAAGAAGTCCTGCGGCGGCTGGCGGCGGATAAGAAGACGGTCGACGGCGCGACCCATTTTGTCCTGGCGCGGCGCATCGGCCAGGTCGAAATCGTGCCCGATGTTCCCGCCCGCGTGGTGGCGCGTGCCGTTGAGCGGCTGCGCCAGGGGTTGCGGCCGTGACCGTCGAGCAAAAGCCTGCGATCGTGGGCACACAGCCGGCTGGCACGAGCGACCGGGAAGCGGCCGCCGCGGCGGTGCGCGCGATGTTCACCTCCATCGCGCCGCGCTACGACCTGCTGAACCATCTGCTGTCGTTCAACGTGGACCGGATCTGGTGGCGGCGCGCGGCGCGCACGTTCTCCCATATCCTGGCTCGGCCGCAGGCCCGCGTCCTCGACCTCTGCTGCGGCACCTGCGACATGGCCCTGGCCTTGCATCGTGCCGCAGGCAGGACTCGTCCTTCCATCGTCGGTGCAGACTTTTCCCATGCCATGCTGCAACTCGCTGCTCGCAAGTGCACTGGGAAGAACATCACACCGCTCGAGGCGGATGCCCTCAAGCTTCCGTTTGCTGCTTGCGTCTTCGACCTGGTTGTGAGTTCTTTCGGATTCCGCAACCTGGCCGACTACGACGCCGGATTGCAGGAGATCCATCGCGTGCTCGGGCCCGGAGGAGAAATCGGCATCCTCGACTTCGGCGAGCCCAAGGGATTGCTCGGCACGATCTACCGCGTGTATTTCCGCCACGTGCTGCCGCGCGTGGGCACGGTCATCTCGGGCGTGCGGGGTCCCTACCAGTACCTGCCCGCTTCGGTGGAGCGGTTCCCTGATCCCGAGGAGATGATTCAGCGCATGCGCGCTCATGGCTTCCGCGACGTCTCATGGACACCCTACACGTTCGGCATCGCGGGACTGTATCGCGCAAAAAAGTAGGGTCACGCCGATTCCGCAATCACCCGCTCGACCGGTTCCGGCTGCCCCGCGGGGCGGAAGGTGTCCACCAGCGCCTCCTCGACCGTGTAACGGATGACGTTCTCGAAATCCGCGCCCAGCAGTTCGCGCAGCCGGCTGAGGTCCATCAGGTAGGAACTGGTGATGTAGGGCATGGCCTCCGGGGGCACAGCCGAGATGCCCAGTTTCCACATCAGCGCCAGCGTCCGGCGCACGCCCCAGCGGCCAGGCACGCGGACCATGCGGTTGTTGCCGATTTCGAGGCAGCGCTCGAGCGTCAGCGGCTCGCCGCGTCCGGCGACGTTAAGCACCGTGACCGGCGGGCCGGGATCGGTGCGCCGGAGAATCCACGCGAGGAGCCGCGCTACATCATCCACGTGCACGAACTGGAAGCGTATCTTCAGGTACCGCTCGCCGAAGGGCACGGGGAAGGGAAGGCGCCAGCCGCGCTTGCGCATCCAGGCTGCCAGGCGGCCGGTGCCGCTGGGCGTCCCGCGGAATCCTCCCACCAGGTAGTTCTCGACGCTCGCTCCGGCAAAGATGGGCGGGCGCAGTACCCAGGTGCTGCACGCGCCCAGCCAGAAGGCGCGCTGGCGCACCACTTCGTCGGCTTCGCGTTTGTGCACCGCGTAGGGGAGCGTATGGCCGCCGAGCGGGTAGTCTTCCGTCACCATGCCGGGAAGGTCGGAGCCGTAGGCGGAGACGCTGCTGGGATACAGGAAGCGCCGTACTGCGCCGCCGGTGCGGTTGTGCTCGGCGATGGCCTCCATCACTCGCGCCGTTCCCGCCACGTTGATCCGCCACATGGGGTCGAGTTCCAGCACGCCGCTGCGTACCGGGTCGATGACGAAGGCGAGATGCACGACGGCCGACGGGTTGGTTTCACGCAGCAGGGCGACCAGGTGCGGGCAGGAGGCCTCGTCGCCTAGGTCGATGATTTCGAAACGCGCCAGCGGCATCTCCGGCGGCGCTGCGAACATGTCCACGCCCACGATGCGGAAGTCGGAAAGCTGCGGCGCCAGCCGCCGGCCAAGGTTGCCGGCCACTCCGGTGATCAGGACAGTGGGTGCGGGGCCCGGGGGCATCGGGAAGGGCGCAATCGTAGCACAAGCCTTCGTGACACATGGCTGCAGCGCTGGCCCTGGGTGAGTCGCCGGCGGATAATGGTTCCGCGTGGCTGTGATGCTCCAATCCGAACCAGGCCCCTCGCCAGCGCTCTCGGCCGCGGTCGATGTGGAAGCCATGCGCCGCGAAAAATACGCCGTGGCGCGCGCTTCGGTCTTGGCGGCGCTGGCCATCACCATTGGAAAGCTGGTGGTCGGCCTCACCTCCGGCAGCCTCGGCATCCTCTCCGAAGCCGCCAGTTCCGGTTTTGACCTGGTGATGACCGTGATGACCCTGCTCTCGGTGCGCGTTTCGGATAAGCCCGCCGACGCCGACCACCAGTACGGCCACGGCAAGTTCGAGAACCTTTCCGCGTTCATCGAGACGGCGTTTCTGCTGGTGGCGTGCGCCTGGATCGTGTGGGAAGCCATCCAGCGTCTCTTCCTGCGCGAGGTCCACGTGGAGCCCTCGGCGGCCGCATTCGCTGTGCTGTTCGTGAGCATGGCGATCGACTGGTGGCGCTCCCGGGCGCTGCTGCGCGTGGCGCGCAAGTACAACAGCGAGGCGCTGGAAGCCGACGCGCTGCACTTCCACACCGATATCTGGCAGGTCGGCGTGGTCATCGTGGGACTGGCGCTGGTGGGGGTGGCTGACCGCCTGGGTGTGCCCTGGCTGCGCAAGGCCGATCCCATCGCGGCGCTGGTGGTGGCCGGACTCATCCTTTTCGTCAGCGGACGGCTGGCGCGCCGGACGCTCGACGCTCTGCTCGACGCCGCTCCTCCGGGCGCACGCAGCCGCATCCTGGATGAAGTGGCGCGGGTCCCGGGCGTGCTCGAGGTGGACCGCGTGCGCATCCGGCGCTCCGGCAACCGCTATTTCGCCGACCTCTCCGTGGGCATGGCGCGTAACGTCACCTTCCAGCGTTCGGAGCAGGTCGCGGACGAGGTCACAGCGGCGGTCGAGCGCGTGCTGCCGGAGGCCGACGTCGTGGTGCGTTCCATCGCGCGGCCCGCAGGCAGCGAGAATATTTTTGACCGGGTACGCGCTGTAGCCGCGCGCCGCAACCTGTACGTGCACGACGTCAGCGTGGAGGACCTGCGCGGACGGCTGCACGTCGAGCTCCACCTGGAACTGGATGAGAAGCTGACGCTGCGGCAGGCGCACGACCTCGTCACTCAGCTTGAAGCCGAAGTGCGGGACGAGGTGCCGGAGATCTCGTCCATCCTCACTCACATCGAGAGCGAGCCTGCCACCATCGAACCCGGCGACGAAACTAGCTATCCGGAGTTGGAAGCTCGGTTGCGCCGCATCGCCCGCGAATTCCCCGAGATCCTGGACATGCACGAGATGGTGGTAAAGAACGTGCGCGGCAAGATGCACGTCACCTGCCACTGCACCATGCCCGACGAGCTGCCGCTCGACCGCATGCACGAGGTCATCACCGCGCTTGAAATCCGTTTCAAGCAGGAAGCGCCGCAACTTTTCAAGGTCCTCATTCATCCTGAACCTAGTACAGACAACAGGAGATGACCGGCTCATCGGGTCCCCGGGCTATCGAGCCATCATCCAAAAGGTGAATCATGGTTGAAGCCAGCATTCAATGGACTGACGGTGAGCGGTTCGTGGGTCAGGCCTCGAGCGGACACGCACTCGTAATCGACTCCGATCGCCAGCGCAACACTGCGCCCGGACCGATGGAGCTGGTGCTGATCGGCTTGTGCGCGTGCACCGCCACCGATGTGGTCAGCATCCTGCGCAAGAAGCGCGAGCCCTTCGCCGCGCTGCGAGTGCGGGCCCAGGCGGAGCGCGCCAAAGAGCCGCCGACCGTCTACGAGACCATTCACCTCGTCTACACCGTGAGCGGCAAGGTGGCGAAGAAGGCGGTGGAAGACGCTGTGCGCCTCTCGAAAGAAAAGTATTGCTCGGTCTCTGCCATGCTGCAGAAGACGGCAAAGATCACCAGCGAGATCGAATATGCGGATTGAGCCCGTGGGAGACCTCTGCTAGTCTTGGGAGCCGCATGACCGACCAGCGAGTCGTGACCTACACCCAACCCGGCTGACCGCCGTGCCACGCGCTGAAGGCCTACCTCTCGGAGAGAGGCATTGAGTACAGCGACCGTGACGTCAGCCGCGACCCTGAAGCGGTGCGCGAGCTGGTGAGCACGTACCACAGCCGCTGCACGCCTACCATCGTCATCGGCGAAACGGTGATCATCGGCTTCGATCGCGAACGTCTTGACCAGCTCCTCTAGGCTCCAAGCGAGGGTATAATGCAGCATTGCGGCTCGGCCCAACTCCCTATCCACAAGGAGGTCGACATGCGTGGATCGTTGGTTCTTTCCGGTCTTCTCTTTGCAACGGTGGTGTGCAGCACGGCAACAGCTCAATGTGTCAGTTGTGGTTCCGATGCCGACAGAGGTTGTCATGGCCGGTGTAACTCAGTCGATTGCACGGTCGCTTGCAATTGCTGTGGAGCACCTCAAAAGATTGCATACCTGGATACGCTAAACCCAGGTCTGACTGCCGATGAGCAAGACGGAAGTTTGTTAGTCTCGGCTGTTTTCGACCAGTCGCCCGCTCTCCGCGCCGGCATCCGCGTCGGGGATGAAATTGTTGAGATCAACGGGAGTAGCCCGGTTGAGGCAGCGCTCCGCTGCAAGACGTGGCAAGAGCCGGGGCGGTCAGTGGCAACGGTAACGCTCAAGCGAGGTCACGCCGTCTGGTCTACAAAGGTCGCCCTAATTCCGCTACGGAAGTTCCTCGACGATGCGTGGGCGTCAAGCGGGGCCGAAACAAGGGCGGTGTCGCTCAAGACGCCGACCGCGGTCCGTGAAACTATGTACGGAAGCTATGTGACCGGTGTTCGATGGGAGGAACTCCATAACGGTACCTTGGTCGTTATCGATATCCTTGAGGGCTCGCCAGCTGACCGTGTGGGATTGACGTTAGGAGACATCATCAAGTCCGTAGACCGCAACGCCACCTCTGCTGCGATGGCGGCCCTCTTGCGCGATGCTTCGAGTCGGCGGAGAACATTAGATGTTGAGATCGTAAGAAATAAGAGCGCAAGAAGAATCCCGCTGAAATCCATTGGGATCTCAGAGTTCCTGACTACGTTGGGAACACGTGCCACTCAGCCGGTTCTGCAGGAAACCGCTTCTGTCCTGCCGTGAACGGTTCGGGTTCAGCCGAGGTTCTCAAGCTCAGTGTGCTCGCCAGCGCGGTTCTGGCGAGCGCCCTCTGTTGCTCCGCCGCAGAGCGAAAGACCGACTCTTCAGTGCCTTCGTCGCTGGAGTTACTCCACGAGAGCTATCAGAACAGCAGGAACTTCCAGGAGGAACAACGGGCGTGGCTTCTGCTTCGCCTAAGTAAAGCAGCCGTTCGCCTTAGCCCTCCTGACTCACGGTCCTGGTCAGACGAACTGTTCAAGCTCGCACTGAAGCTGCCGCCTTCGTGGAACAAGGTTGCGCTTCAGAAGAATGCTGTTGCTACGCTCTCCGAAATCGACCCGAGCCGGGCGATCCAACTCTTCCGCGTGATGGACGGCCCCATCCCTATGGCTAACGGTTCCTTACCTGAGGACGTTCGGTCGGACGCGGCGCGGATCGTGTTTCAGCGATTCTGGATCTACAAGGGTCGAAAAGGGTTGCCTCAGATCGAGAGAGTCGCAACACTCTTAGCTGACTCTGGTGAATACCCCTACGCTGCTATGGTACCGATTATTAAGCGCCTTGCGGAGAGTGATTCGACCAAAGCGGAGGAGCTCTTTGCACAAGCACTCACATATTACCGGCGCGGCTCTATGTTTCTCGACGAGAACCGTGTCTTCATTCGATTTTTGCAAGAGTTGAGAGTGCAAGCACGACCGACCCAGTTGCGCGAGGCTTTGGAGGTCGTAGCCAATCGTCTGCTTGAGCAGAAGCCTCCAGCAGATTCCAAACAAAGCTATCGCGGACAGGTTTTCACCAAGGGTGGCGCGATCGAGTTCCGAGACCCGGCGGACCAGATGCTCTTCGAGATTCTGCCGTTGATTCGCGAGGTTGATTCCGACTGGGCCAACCGCCTCGTGCAGCGACGCCCGGCGCTTTCTCAGACCGCGGGCCCGGCTGGCCCGGTTGAACACAGTGCTTCAACCACTACCTTTGGAATTGCCAGTGGTGAGAACGTCTCAGCGAGTGAGCAAGCAGGAATCGAAGAGGGCCGCTTATACACTATCCACGAGTTGGCTGCCGAAAGGCCCGACGAAGCATTAACTGTTGCTTCGACCCTCACGCTCCCTGCATTCAGAGCGCAAGCCTGGGCGGACATTGCAGCCGCGGTTGCCTCCAAAGACCGTGATCGCGCTCTTGCGTTGATTAACAAGGCGCGAGAAGTGGCGGCGGGTCTTAAGGATCAGCTCGATGTCCTGCGCGTACTGAGCGTCCTATGCGACGCGGGAGGTCAAGTCGGCGACAGGAAGGTTCTGCAAGAATCGTTGGAACAAGGGCTGGATCTTGGGGAAGAGATTTTCAACGAGGACCTCGCAGCGCATCCTGGAAAGCTCGCCTACAACGTGGATGGGTTCGACGAACTAACGAAGTTG
The DNA here is from genome assembly GCA_035573675.1 of Terriglobales bacterium. NCBI lineage: Bacteria > Pseudomonadati > Acidobacteriota > Terriglobia > Terriglobales > Terriglobales bacterium. The sequence goes on along the minus strand of DATMAB010000024.1, from coordinate 81,093 downwards.
GTACAGGTTGGCGGCAAATATGACACTGACTACACGGTGAATTACGTCAGGCAGATTCGAAATGAGTTGCTGCGCGCGCACTTGCTTGTGAGCGTTGCAGAGGGTATCAGCAGCAGGAAAGCGATGCCCGCGGCGAAGGATCATTCCACGGCGCAGTGACTTGACCACTTCCCCAAGAATCCATCCTTTCCGCGGATACCTCTACGTCGCGGCGGCGACGTTCTGTTGGGGGCTCTCCGCGACTCTCGGCAAGGCGGTGTTCACCGGACGCCTGCTGGGCGGAGAAGGGATCGGGAAGCTGGACCCGCTGATCCTCTCGCAGGCACGCACCACGCTCTCGGTGGTGGTGCTGGCGCTGGTGCTGTTCGCGCTCGGCGGGCGCGCCGCATTCGCCATGGCTCGTCGAGATGCCTTGCGGTGCATGCTCCTGGGCGCGACCGGCGTCGCCGGCTCGAACTTTTTCTATTACTACGCCATCGAGCGCACCACAGTGGCCACGGCCATCATCCTGCAATACACGGCTCCGGTCTGGGTGCTGCTCTACGTGCTGGCGCGGCGTATCGACCGGCCCACGCCGGCGCGCATCGGCGGAGTTGCCATGGCCGTAGCCGGCAGCGCGCTGGCTATCGGCTTGTTCGGTCGTTCCGAGTTCCGTGCCGACCTGCTGGGCGTGGCCGCCGCGCTGGGCGCGGCGTTTTCCTTCGCGCTCTATAACGTGGGAGGACGCTTCCTGCTCGAACGCCAGGAACGCTGGAAGGTTGTCACGTACACCCTGCTCGGCTGCTCCTTATTCTGGCTGGTGGTGAATCCACCGTGGAAGGTGGTCGCGGCCGGCTACACCGGCGCGCAATGGGCGTTTCTGGGTGTGTTCGCGCTCGTCTCCATGCTGATCCCGTATTCGCTGTACTTTTCTGGACTGCATCACCTGGATGCGACGCGCGCGGTGGTCACCAGTTGTCTGGAGCCGGTGTTTGCCATCCTGCTGGCCATGGTGTTCCTGGGCGAATCATTCGGATGGCTGCAGGGCGTCGGCATGCTCATCGTGCTGGCTGCGACCATCCTGGTGCAGAAGCCCGAGCGGGCCGCGCGGGTCCCGGCCGAACATGCGCCCTGACCGCTAGTCCAGTTCCTTGCCTCGGGTCTCAGGCAAGCGCGTCGCCACCAGCGAAGCCAACAGGAAGGAAGCAGCACAGAGCATGAACGCGCCGCCCAGACCGCGCGTCTCGGCCGCCCAGCCGATGACGAACGGCGAAACTGAACTGAGCGTGCGGGCGCCGTTGTAGGTGAATCCCAGGGCGCGTGCCCGCACGCGGGTAGGGAAGATCTCGCTGCCGATGATGCCGGAGCCGGAAAAGAATCCAGTGCCGAAGAAAGCCACCGGTGTGCCTAGCAGCAGAAGCGTCCAGAAGCTCTCGGCCATCGCGTAGAGCGGCACCAGCACCGCGGCGAGAAAGGTGTACAGCATGAACGCGCGGCGGCGGCCGAGCAGATCCGCGACCCATCCGAAGCTGGCATTACCGGGCAGCAGGCCGGTGAGGTTCAGGATCACCAGCAGCAGAGTTTTCTCCGATTCGCTGAAGCCGCGCCCGCCCTGCGCCACGGGCAGCGCGAGGTAAGCGGGCACCCAGGTGAGCAGTCCCCACCACGCGAACATCCCGAAAAAATTCAGGAACAGGAGCGCGAAGGTCTTGCCGACGAACGGTCGGGAGAAGATCTCCGCCAGGGGAGCCGGAGGCGGAGGTTCAGCAGCCGACGAAGCGTGCGCGTGGCGTTGCCCCCACATCTCGGACTCGGGGACATCGCGGCGGATCCACAGGATGACCAGCGCCGGCAAAACGCCCACAAAGAACACGGTGCGCCAGTCGTAGAACTGGGTGACGATCCAGACGACGAGAGCGGCCAGGGCAAAGCCGATGGCCCAGGAACTTTGCACGATGGCGATGGCCTTGGCGCGCAGGTGGGCAGGCCAGGTTTCCGCGACGAGCGTGGCGCCGGTGTTCCATTCTCCGCCCATGCCCAGGCCGAGGACGAAGCGAAAGGCGGCGAGCATCGCCACCGATGTCGAGAAACCGGAGCCCAGCGAGCACAAGGAATAAGTCAGGATGCTGAGCATCAGGGCTTTCTTGCGCCCGATGCGGTCGGCGATGAAGCCGAACAGAACGCCCCCAATGCCCGAGGCCACCAGCGTCAGCGTGTTGAGGAAGCCGGACTGGGCCTTGGTCATGCCCAGGTCGACCATGACCGAAGCCAGCACCAGCGAGTAGAGCATGACGTCGAAGGCGTCGAGCATCCAGCCCAAGCCGGCAGCAACCAGGGTGTGAAGCTGAGCCGTCGTGATCTCGCGAAAACCCGGAGCGGGCGGGGTCATGGACGGCGAGATTGTAGCAGGGGCCTTGGACACGTTCAGGGGGCGGTGGGGGCGTGGCGCTCCAGCAGGGCGAAGTAACGCTGCGAACGGCGGATGTCGCGCCCGATCTGCTCGCGCAGCGCTTCGACCGAAGGGAACTTGATCTCCGGGCGCAGACGGAAGAGGAACGAGACCTCGACCTCGGTTTCGGCGGAGACCTCCATCTCCTCGAAATGCAGCAGGTGGCTTTCGACGGCGAAGGAGTCGCCGCCGAAGGTGGGCCGCGTGCCCACGTTGGAGACGGAATCGAAGGTGACTTCGCCCACGCGCGTGCGGGTGATGTAGACGCCGTCGCCCGGAACCAGCTCGTCGTAGCGGCTGAGGTTGATGGTGGGCACGGTGAACTTGTGGCCGTAGCCGCGGCCGCGTCCGGCGGTGGAGGTGATGCTGAAGATGCGGCCCAGAAGCCGACGGGCGCGGGACACCTCGCCGCCGCCAATCAGCTCACGGATACGGCTGCTGGAGACGGGCTCGCCGCGCACCCGCATTTCGGGATAGACGACCACCTCGAAGCCGAACTTGCGCCCGAACTCGGCCAGGCGTTCGACGTTGCCCTGGGCGCGATGGCCGAAATGGAAATTGGCGCCTTCGTGCACTTCGACGGCGCGCAGGCGGTGGGCCAGGATGTGCTCGGCGAAGTCCTGCGGCGGCGTGAGCGAGAGGTCGCGGGTGAAGGGAAGCACCAGCGTCGCGTCGAGGCCGGCCTGGGCCAGCAGGCGCAGCTTCACGCTGGTGGGTGTAAGCAGTTTCGGGGCCATATCCGGGCGCAGGATGCGCACCGGGTGCGGCTCGAACGTAACGGCCAGCGAGCGCGCCGCGCGCGCACGGGCGCGCTCGACGACACAGCGGAGCACCTCCTGGTGCGCGCGATGGACGCCATCGAAATTCCCCACCGAGACCACCGTCGGGCCGAAGCCGGAGGGAACGTCGTCGAGGGTGTGGAAGATCTTCATCAAGGAATCAGCCACGGATTAGCACGAATGAACACGGATGGACCGTCGAATCGATTCTCCTTTCACCAGATTTCAAATTCCAGCTTGAGGCCGTCATGTGCCAACCGGGCCTGTGGCGGCAGGGTACGGTTGGTTTCTTCGTGCGGCAGATCGTGGGAGATGTGGGTGAAGAAGGCGCGGCGCGGCTGGAGCCGTTCCACCAGGCGCAGCGAGTTCTCCACCGTCGAATGCGTGGGGTGCGGCTTGTGGCGCAGGGCGTCGAGGAAAAGGATGTCCAGCCCCGCAAGCTTCTCCAGGGACTCTTCCGGGATCTCGCTGAAGTCGGTGAGATAGGCGGCGGAGCCGAAGCGGTAGCCGTAGATCTCGGCATCGCCGTGCAACACCGTGACCGGCTCGAAGCGTGCGCCGAACAATTCCACTTCGCTGCCGATGGACTGCAGCTCCACCTGAGCCAGGCTGCCGTACTTGTAGTCGTCGTCGAAGATGTAGCGGAAGACGGATTGCAAGCGCTCGGCGGTCGAGGGATGGGCGTAGAGCGGAATACGTCCGGCACTGCGAAAACTGAGCGGGCGCAGGTCGTCAAGGCCGAGGATATGGTCGGCATGGCCGTGGGTGTAGAGCACGGCGTCGATGCGGTCGATGCCTTCGCGGATGGCCTGCTCGCGGAAGTCGGGCGTGGTATCGATGAGGACGACATGCTGGTTGAATTCCACCAGCACCGAAGGACGCGTGCGGCGGTCGCGCGGGTCGGACGAGGTGCATACGCGGCAGCGGCACCCGATGGTGGGCACGCCCATGGACGTGCCGCTGCCCAGCACCGTGAGCACTGCCTTCACGAGGCGGCTTCGCCTCCGGGCGGCGCCTGCGTGAAATGGCGGGTGACCTCGACGAAGGCCATGCGGAGCTCGTAGAGCGAATGCTCGAGCAGGTTCTTTTCCTCGGGGCTGAGATTCCCGCGTGTCTTCTCCTCGAGCACGCCGAGCGTGTCGATGGTCTGGCGGGCGCCGACCAGATCGGCGACGGGACGGCGTCCTTCCTCATGCATCAGGCCGAGCTGCATGAGCGCGGTCATGTAGAGCGACGCCACGAGCTTCTCGAAGGTCATCTGGAAGTCTTCGGGGCGACGGCCGCGCAAGTCCATGTAGGGATCAAGCCGGCGGCCGGAGGCCTGGTAGGCATCGCGGCTGGAGGCCTGCTCGGCGGCGGTGGGCGGGGGCGGCGTCTCCGGAGCGGACGCAGGCGGCGCGGCGGCGCTGCGCGGGGCGGCAGGCTTGGATTCCTCCGGCGGAGGAGCCGGCACTACAGGAGCGGCTTCCGGCGCAGCATCCGGCTCGCGGCGCTCGCCGTCGGTGGTGAACTTGCGCCGGTCGGTGACCACAAACTCGGGTTGTTTCCTTTTTTCGGACATAGGTGAATTGAGTAATTGGGAAATTTGGTAATCGGGTAATTTGCTCACGTCCGAAGCGAAATTACCAAATTACAAAAATCACCAATTCGAGCTATGGGGCCTCCTGGAACGGCAGATCGCTTATTGTTGCCTCGGCGCCGTCCACCTGCAGCGTCGCGCCCGACTTGGCCGCCTCGCGGCGGATATAGCCGAGAGCCAACGTGCGTGAACTGCCGTTCGACGCCGGTATGCGGGCGACGCTAGTGATTTCGCCGATCTCCTTACCCGCGGCGGAGACCTTGGTTCCGGGTGCGGGCGCAGGGCCGCTGATGACGAAGCCGGTGAACTTGCGGTGCACCTGGCCGCGGGAGCGGATGCGCTCCACAATCTCCTGGCCGACGTAGCAGCCCTTAGCGAAATTCAGCGCCTGATGCTGCTCGGTTTCCTGGGGCAGGTCGCGCTCACGGATATCGAGGCCGTAGCGCGGGATGCCCTGCGCAACGCGCCAGATCTCCAGCGCCTCGAATCCGACCGGAGCGGCACCGGCACAAATCAGCGCATCGAAGGCCGCGGCCGCGTTCTCCGGGGCCAGCCAGATTTCGTAACCCGAGGGGGGGGCGGACCGAACCAGCGTGCAACGGAAGGGGCTTTCTTCTGTGTTCCGCATTTCGAGCGACTGAAGACCCTCGGGGTTCACGCCGACGCGGCGCAGGATTTCTCCCGCCTTAGGGCCCTCCAGGCCGAGACGGCAGACGGGCTCGGCGTCGCCGAGTTCGACGTCGTCCATGATGATGTACTTGTCGAGCAGTTCGCGCAGTTTGGGGGCCTGCTCGGCATCGGTCTCAATGAGCAGATGGTCGCCGCGGTGAAACACCAGCATGTCGCCCAGGATGTGGCCCTGTGGGTTGAGCAGGAAACTGTAGACGCCATGGTTCGGGGCGAGGTCGCGGACGTTGTTGGTGACCATGCCGTTGAGCCAGCGAATGCGGTCTTCGCCGCGCACCGTGAAGCCGGCGCGCCAGGCAAGGTCGAAAAGGCCGCAGCTCGTGCGCAAGGCGGCGTACTCCGCGGCCGGCGAGCCGAATGAGGCTGCGGTTTCGTAACCACGGTACTCACCGAAACGAGCGCCGGCGGCAGCCAATTTGTCGTACAGGTAGGGCGTGCGCGGCATGGCCAACTCTTGATTATAGCCAAGGAGCGGGGAAGAGGGGGTAGGCCCCCCTATACCCTGGTCTTTGAAAATCAGCGAGTTACGGACCGAGGTCCGGCCAGATCTTTGAGGACAAACGGGTTAGGTCCCCGGTCTTTGAAAACAAAGCAGTTATCACAATCCGATAACCATCGTTGACAGTCTATAACAAACTGATGCGAGATGTCAAGCGAAAGTTGCAAGGCGAACCGACCGACCCCCCCGATCGTTCGCGGAGGTTTCCCGTGCGGGCGAGGGCGCGCGGGAGTCCTCCAACTTCAGGATGACGGCTTCTCCAATTGACGTGTGACGAAGGACGGTGAAGCTGGTATCTTCAGCGCCGTGGCTGCAAACAAGAAGATCGCGGTGCTGGCCGGTGACGGGATCGGCAGGGAAGTGGTGGCCGAGGCGCTGAAGGTCATGCGCGCCGCGGGCGCAGCGATGGAGTTCACCGAGCTCGACTGGGGTGCGGAACGCTACCTGAAGGACGGCACCACCGTCCCGCCGGGCGGCTACGAGATGCTGGCGCGCGATTTCGACGCCATCTTCGTGGGCGCGTTCGGCGATCCACGGGTGCCTTCGAACGTGCACGCCCGGGAAATCCTGCTGGGCATGCGCTTCCGGCTGGACCTCTACGCCAATGTGCGTCCGGTGAAGTTGTTAGACGAATCGCTCTCTCCGCTGAGGGACCGCAAGCCGGCGGATATCGATTTCGTCGTGATCCGTGAGAACACCGAGGGCCTGTACGTGGACATGGGCGGGGTGTTCAAGCAGGGGACGCCGGATGAGGTCGCCATCAACGAAGACGTGAACACGCGCAAGGGCGTGGAGCGGGTGATCCGCTATGCCTTCGAATACGCGCGGGCCCACGGGCGCAAGCGCGTGCTGATGGCGGATAAGTCGAACGTACTGACTTTCGCGCACGGGCTGTGGCAACGGACCTTCAAGGAAGTGGCGAAGGAATACGCCGACATCGAGGCGCAGCACATGCTGGCCGACGCGCTGGCCATGGTGATGGTGAAGAATCCCGAGCAACTGGATGTGATCGTGACCAACAACATGTTCGGCGACATCCTGACCGACCTGGGCGCGGCTCTGGCCGGCGGGCTGGGGATGGCCGCGAGCGGAAACATCCATCCGGGGAGGACGTCCATGTTCGAGCCGGTGCACGGCTCGGCACCGCCGTTGGCGGGGAAAAACGTGGCCAATCCGATGGGGGCGATCCTGACCGCGGCCATGATGCTGCGACATTTGGGGATGGCGCGCGAGGCCGATGCCATCGAAGCCGCGGTGCTCGAGGCGGTGAGACAGAAGAAAACGACCGAAGACGTGGGCGGGAGCCTTGGTACACGAGAATGTGGGGAGTGGATCGCGAGTTCGATGCACGCGAGTAGCTAACGTGGCGGACGATTCAAAGTTTGTCCTAGGCGGGTGGCGGATGACAGTCGTCCTCCTTCTGACTGTGGTTGCAGTCGTACAGCTCGGCGCCCAGCAAACGGCGCCAAGGCCAATAAGCAGAATCGATCTGAAGCAATTCGGTTACCTTGATCCGGCCAACCGTCCTCCAGACCTAATCTGGAATGAGACAGGATACGTTGCCTTTCTCGATTCAGACACAATCGTCGTGGCGTTTTCGGAATTTGTGCGCAGGATTGGACAAAGACCAGCAACACTGGCGCTATTGCGAGCCGAGGATGGAAAACTAATTCGAAAATTGGACTGGCAGGTGAGCTCCAGCTTCAAGCTCATGCAGGGGCCTGACGACAAGTTCCTCATAGATTCGGGCGACGAGTTGACGCTGTATTCCAGCGGCCTGGAGCCACTTCGAAGACGAGATATCGGAGAAGCTGCAGTAGCGGTCTCACCCAGTGGAAGAACCCTGCTTGTCTCTGACCGCGGCCTCAGTTCGCGTTCCTGCGAGAGCACTGTTCTACAAGCCATAAGCTTGAAAGAAGTTGCGACGTGGGTTGCTCCCTGCACCATCTATTCCACCGTCTCCGATTCTGCTGTTGCAGTTTTGCATGAAGAGGGGCACGACCAATGGTTCCTACAGATTCACCGCTTTCGGCAGGAGCCGCAGACAATCTACGTACCCCAAGAACAGTGGTGCGAACCGAAGCCATTCTTTGCAAGCGATTCAGTTCTCGTTGTAAACCAGCCCTTGGTTTGGTTCGGATGCTTTGAGTTCCTGATCATGGACGTGGATGGCACGATTCGGCATCGAGAGCCTCTGGACAAATACGAGCATTTTGAGAACGAACTGGACGCTGCTGTCTCCCGCAACGGAAACTACCTCGCCCTTGTACTTACCAAGATGAAGACTGGGTTTCTTCAGGAGCTGGGGATGGCGCGCGCTTCCCGGCAAAGGCTTCTCGTATACGACCTTGCTCATGCACGTAAGGCGTGGGACCTAGTTCTCAAGCCGTTTCCAAAGCAACGGGCTCGAGTTGCGCTTTCGCCTGATGGCTCCCGCTTGGCACTGCTAAGGGACGGTTGGCTGGAAATCTACCCGACTGCCGGCGAAGGCTCCTTGGCGCCCAGCAACTCGCATCCTCACTAGTTCCACATGGCTTGCAATCGCCGGAAGGCGCTCAAGGCGGCGGCGTACTGGTGGTTTTCCTCCCAGGCGCGGTGGTAGCACTCAGCGGCTTTCTTCCAGTTGCGGCGGCGCTCGTAGACGCGTCCCAGGTTGAAGTGGGGATAGCAACGGGCCTGGTAGCGGGGCGCGACGATGGCCTTCTCAAACCAGGGGATGGCTTCCTCCAGCCGGCCCTTCTCGATCAGGTAGGCGCCGATGTCGTTGTAGGGGTTGCCGAACTCGGGGTCCACTTTGATGGCTTCCAGACAATCTTCTATGGCGCGGTCCACCTCGCCTTTGAAGGAGTAGGTCCAGCCGCGGAAGGTGTAGGCCTCAGCGGTGGGGAAAGCTTCAATGGAGCGGGTGTACAGCTCGATGGCTTCGTCGAACTCGCCCGCGGCCTGCTTTTCGTAAGCCTGCTGGAAAAATTCCGCGGCTTGCCGGCGAGAATCCGCTTCCGACATAAGCGAACCTGTGCTATAAGCCCCGGCTCAATGGGGGTGGGAGGCGCCCACTTCCACTGTATCTTACCGAAATTTGCCGCAGCCTGAGCGAGTGTGTTCTGAAGGGACACGCGCGCAGGCCCTTCCGAGGTCGAGGGGGAAGACATGGCGGCAGGCAGAGCCGCGTGTGTCGTGGGGATCGTGCTGGCCCTGGAGCTGGTTGTAGCCACGGGCGCGGGGGCACAGCAGTCGTTGGTCGCACCGGCGGAGACGGAGACGCTGGGACCGTCGACGCCGGAGGCGAGCCGCATCCCGCTGCGCCAGTCCGAGGAACTCTTCCGTTCCGTCGATGAGGTGCTGGGCCTGGTGAGCCAGCGCACGCGCCTGCCCATCGAGCACCGTGTCGGACGAGAACTGGCGGATCGGGCCGAGGCACAACGCCACCTGAAGCTGCGCCTGGAAGAGAACGGACAGCGCTTCCGACGGAAGCAGGTGGTTTTGAAAAGGCTGGGGTTGCTGCCGCGCGACTTCGATCTGGAACGGTTCCTGGTGGAAGCGGCGGGCGAAGATCTGGCGGGCTTCTACGATGCCCGCCGGCGGACGGTCTTTCTGCTGGACTGGGTGCGGCCGGCAGCGCAGCGTCCGGTGCTGGCGCACGAGCTGACTCACGCGCTGCAAGACCAGGCAGTGGGACTGGAAGAGTGGCTGCGAGCGCGGGAGGGGGACGACGCACAAGCCGAAGTCGAAGCGCAGGAGCAGGCCGCGGCGCGCGCGGCGCTGATCGAAGCGCAGGCGATGCGGGTGGCGGCGGAATACGCAGTGGCTTCAGCGCAGGTGTGGAATGCGGCCTCGGCGGCCAGCAGACGCGCCGTTGAGTACTCGCCGGAGTTCACCGCTATTTTCCACGACCGGCCGCGGCGTGCGGCCCTGCGGCAGGCGCCGCTGTACGTACGCGAACTGCTGTCGTTTCCGTCTGAGTACGGGTTGCGCTTCCTCGCCGAGCTGCAATTCCACGGAGGAGGCGAACTGGCCTTTGCGCGGGCGCTGGCTGAACCACCGCGCAGCACGTTCGAGATCATGGAGCCGCGGCGGTATCTCGCGGGCGAGCGCTTCGAGCCGCTACGCGTGCCGGACATCGACCGCGCGTTGGGGCCGGCCTGGCAGGACTTCGACGTGGGCGCCATGGGCGCGCTCGAGGTGCACGCCTTCCTGAAACAGTTCGCGGGCGACCGCCTGGCGGGAAAGATGTGGAAGCGGTGGCGGGGCGGGTTCTACTACACGGCGGCGCCGAGCGGCAGCGGAGAAGCGGCGCCTGAGTCGCTGGGCCTGGCGTACCTGTCGCGCTGGGAGCGCGAGGAAGACGCGGAACGATTCGCGGCAGCGTATTCGACTGCGGTCCGCAAGCGCTACAAGCGAGCGACGGGTGCGGGAATGAACCGCTGGGACACCGAAGAGGGACCAGTATCGATCGAAGTGGCGGAGAAGAGCGTGTTGGTTCTGGAGGGCTTCGACGAAAACACTGCCGGGCGGTTGCGTGAAGCGTTCTTCCCCGAACTGCATCTATCGGCTGAGAAGTAGCCTGGGCACCGGGCTGAAGCCCGCTCTTCCACCGGAGACGCAGCAAGCTGCGTCTCTACGAAGCCGCATCACCAATATCCCTGACCCGATTCGTCATGTCGACGAGGCGAGGCATTCCTGTCCCAGGCAGGTGCTCTCGGGTAGGGATTCCTTGCCGCACTCGGAATGACAAAAACGAGTCCACCTTGTCCATCCTTCCGTAAGACTTCGTGCTCTAATCGAGAAGACGGGAGGGTTTCCGTCGGGGAGAGTGCGGATCGTGAAACGCAAAAGGTTCGCGTGGGGTGTGGTCGCGGCGACGTGGCTGCTGGTAGTGCTGCTGGCGTCACCGGCAGTAGCGCAGACCGCGGCGCCTCCGGCTTCCACGAATGCGCCGGTGTCGGCGGCGGCTCCGGCTGCGGCTCCCTCGAAAGATGCGCGCCTCTCGCCGGAGCAGGCCGAGCAGCTTCTCAAGTCGGTCGACGAAGTGATGGCGCTGGTGAGTGAGCAGACGGGCTTGCCGGTTCGCCATCCGGTGAAGCGGGCGCTGGCCAGCCGGGAGCAGGTGCGGGAGCACATCCGCGGGCGGATGGCGGAGGACCAGGACGCGGAGCGCCTGCTGCGCTCCGAGGTGGTGCTGAAGAAGTTCGGGCTGCTGCCGCGCGAGTTCGATCTGGGGGGATTCCTGCTGGACCTGCTCGAGGAGCAGGTAGCGGGTTTCTACGACATGAAGACGCAGACTGTATACCTGCTGGACTGGGTGGAACCGGCCGTGCAAAAACCGGTGCTGGCGCACGAACTGACGCACGCGCTGCAGGACCAGATGGTGCCGCTGGAGAAATGGGTGCAGGGATCGCGGCCGCCGAAACCGGGGCTGGTGAATCCCGACGACCTCGATGCGGAAGCAGACGAGGAGAGCGTGGCGCGCTCGGCGGTGGTGGAAGGGCAGGGCATGGTGTCGCTGATCGAATACGCGATGGATGCGGCGCGCAAGTGGATGGCGGCCAACAACAACCAGGGCGATCCGTTTTCCGCGCCGGAGATCGCCGGGCTGTTGAACAGCAACGCGCCCACCGCGGTGCTGGAGCAGGCGCCCATGTTCTTGCGGGAGTCGCTGGCGTTCCCGTACACCTGGGGCCTGCGCTTCACGCAGGAGGTGGACACGCGAGCTGGACGCGAGCGGGCGTTCGCCGGCGTGCTGCGCGATCCGCCCAAGAACAGCTACCAGGTGATGAATCCGCAGAGCTATCTGAAGGGCGAGACGTTCGCGCCGCTCAGGGTCCCGAAGCTGCGGGAGTTGATCGCGCCGACGTACGAGCCGTACGATTCTGGTTCGGTGGGCGCCATCGACGTGGCCCTGCTGCTCCGCGAATACGGCCAGGAGGCGGACGAAGCGGAAGCGCTGGCGCGCCAGTGGCGCGCAGGACTGTATTACGCAGCGCGCAAGAAGGACGGTCCGTGCCAACCGCCCGCGTCGAAGTCAGGAGTCATTCTGAAGGCGGTGACGTGCGTGCCGACCACCCCGGCCGTGGCCATGGTGTACGTGTCGCGCTGGGCGAGTGCCGCGGCGGCTGACCGCTTCGCCGGATTCTATGGAGCGGGAGTGGAGGAACGATACCAGCGCGCCGCTCCCGTGCTTTCCGGTGTGAAGAAAAAAGGCGCAGTGGAAGAGGCGAGCCGCCCGACCGAATGGCTGACGGAAGAAGGCCCGGTGTGGATCGAGAAACATGGCGACCTGGTCGTGGTGATGGAGGGCTTCGACGAGCGGACCGCAGCACGCCTGCGCCGCGCCCTTTTGGCAGCGCTCTTACCGACCATACCGCCAGCCACGCGAAAGCCTGCTGGCAGCAGCGTCCGGCACTAATTCCCCTTCTGTATAATCGGCGGCTTGGCCCGAAGTCCGGCGCGCAGAGGAGAGCACTGTGGCACAGGTGGAGATAGGCATCATCGGAGGAAGCGGGCTGTACGCATTCCCGGGTCTGAAGAACGTCAAGGAGAAGCAACTCAAGACGCCCTTCGGCAAACCGTCGGACGCGTATGTGCTGGGGACGCTCGAAGGGCGAAAAGTCGCGTTCCTGGCGCGGCACGGTCGCGGCCATCGCATCCTGCCTTCGGAGATCAACTATCGCGCCAACATCTACGGCTTCAAGGCGCTGGGCGTGGAGCGCGTGCTTTCCATTTCCGCCGTGGGCTCGCTCAAGGAAGAACACAAGCCGCTGGACTTCGTCCTGCCCGACCAGTTCGTGGACCGCACGCACCGCCGCCTGTCGACGTTTTTCGGAGAAGGCTGTGTGGGACACGTGGCCTTCGGCGACCCGGTGTGCATGGAAACGGCGCGGGTGATCGAGGCGGCGTGCCGCAAGGCGGGAGTCACGGGGAAATTGGGCGGCACGTACATCAACATGGAGGGGCCGCAGTTCTCCACCAAAGCGGAGTCCAACCTGCATCGCTCATGGGGGATGGACGTGATCGGCATGACCAACGCGCCCGAGGCCAAACTGGCCCGGGAAGCGGAGATGTGCTATGCCACCATCGCCATGGTGACCGACTACGACTGCTGGCATCCGACGCATGACTCGGTCACCGTGGACCAGATTATTTCCTGCCTGCTGAAAAATGCAGAGAACGCGCAGAGAGTAGTGCGCGAGACGGTGCGGGCGCTGCCCAAGGAGCGCACCTGTGGCTGCGGCTCTGCGCTGAAGCACGCGCTGCTGACCGAACCCGCCAAGATCCCGCCTGCCACGCGCAAGAGGCTGAGTTTCCTGCTGGACAAATATTTAGGCAAGGCGAGGAAGTAGGCATGGCGATCCTGGCCGTGGGGTCCATCGCCTTCGATACCATTCGCACGCCCGCAGGACGCGTGGAGCGGGAACTGGGCGGCTCCGCGGTGTATTTCTCCCTGGCCGCCAGCTACTTCACCGAGGTGCGGGTGGTGGGCGTGGTGGGCGAGGACTTCACCGGCGCGCACGAGGAAGTGCTGCGGCGGCGCGGAGTGCGGACCGAAGGCATCCAGCGCGCGCCAGGGCGCACGTTCCACTGGTCGGGCGAGTACGGGGAGAACCTGAACGAAGCCATCACCCACGCCACGGAACTGAACGTCTTCGCCGATTTCCAGCCGCAGGTCCCGCAGGGGTTCCTCGATTCCGAGTTCCTGTTCCTGGGCAACATCGATCCGGTGCTGCAGGGGAACGTGCGGCGGAGCCTGAAGAACGCGCGGCTGGTAGGCGGCGACACCATGAACTTCTGGATCCAGGGCAAGCCGGCGGAGCTGGGCGAGACGCTGCGCGGCATCGATGTGCTGATGATCAACGACGGCGAGGCGCGCATGCTGGCCGGGGAACGCAGCCTGCCCCGGGCGGCCCACCGCATCCTGGCGCGCGGCCCCAAGGCTCTGGTGATCAAACACGGCGAATACGGCGCGACTATCTTCTTCCGCGAGGGAGCGTTCGGGATCGGGCGGCATCCGTTCCGCGCGCCGGCGCTGCCCATGGAAGAAGTCGTGGACCCGACCGGCGCGGGCGACTCCTTTGCCGGCGGCTTCCTGGGATACCTTGCAGCGCAGGGCGAGATCAACCGCGAAGTGCTGAAACGCGCCATGTTCTACGGTGGAGTGATGGGATCGTTCGCCGTGGAGCGCTTCGGGACGGAGCGGCTGCGCAACCTCGAGCGCGAGGAGATTCAGGCGCGCTTTCAGGTGTTCCGTGAACTGTCACACCTGGAGTGAAGCCAGTTCCCGGTTTCCAGCGACGAACGCCGAGTCCTGATAATCTGCACGGCGATTCGTTCGCATGGAACTCCCCACCCGGAACAATCCGCACGATCCCCTATTCCTGGCGCTGCTGGCGGGTCTCGGCTCGGTGGCGGCGTTCCTGTTCTACTGGCGGCAGGATGCGTTGCTGCTGTACGGCGATGCGGTGGCGCATCTGAACATCGCGCGGCGAGTGGTGGATTCGCGCACGCCCGGGCCGTTTCAGTTGGGGTCGGTGTGGCTGCCGCTGCCGCACCTGCTCATGCTGCCGGGCGTCATGTCCGACTGGGCGTGGCGCACAGGATTCGCGGGAGCGCTGGTCTCCATGGCGTCCTATGTCGCCGGGACGCTGGGCGTGTTCCGCCTGGCGCGCGGATTCGGTTCGCGCGCCGCGACCTGGGTGGGCGCGCTGGTCTTCGCAGCCAATCCCAATTTGCTTTACATGCAGGCCACGGCCATGACCGAACCGTTGTACCTGGCGTTGTTCGTCTGGGCGACCGTGCATGTGGCGGAGTTCGCGGCGACGGCTCGAAACGACCATCCTCGTCCCCGCTCCCAGGCGCGCCGCTCGCTCGAGCGGTGCGGCCTGTTGCTGGCGGCTGCCATGCTGACCCGCTACGATGCGTGGTTCGCTTCCGCCTTCTTCGTTCCCGTCGCGCTCTGGTCCTATGCATCCCGACGGCGCATGTACGCCGGCTCACCCGATCCGGAATTGCGCCGCAGCCTGCGCAACTTTGTGCTGATCACTGCGGCGGCACCTCTGCTATGGATGGCCTACAACTGGGGCGTGTTTGGCAATCCGCTGGACTTCTTGACCGGACCGTACTCGGCACGGGCCATTGCCGAGCGCACAACGCCCGAAGGCTCTCCGCCGCATCCCGGATATCATGCGCCGGGCGTGGCGGCCGCATATTTCCTCAAGGCGGCGAAGCTGAATCTGGGCGACGACCGCTGGGGTGATGCCATGCTGGCGGTAGCAGTGTTGGGGTTCTTGGCGGCCCTGTTTCGCGGACGTGGGCGGTCGGCCCTGCTGTTATGGTTGCCACTGCCGTTCTACGTGCTCTCGGTCGCCTACGCGAGCGTGCCCATCTTCCTGCCGGTGTGGTGGCCGTTCTCGTTTTACAACGTGCGCTACGGGCTGCAGTTGCTGCCGGCGGTGGCTGTTTTTCTGGCTGTGGCGACCAGCTTCGTGCTGGAACGGCGACCGCGACGCCGCTGGTTGGCTGTGCTGGCCGCAGCTCTGCTGGTGGGGATGAGTTCGATTTCCGCCTGGCGTGCGGTTCCCATCTGCCTGCGCGAAGCGCGCGCCAACTCGCATGCGCGCATTGCATTCGAGCGCAAGCTGGCGGCGGAACTGGAACGACTGAACGGAGATGCTGTCCTGATGATGCATGTGGGCAGTCATGGCGGAGCACTGCAGCGGGCGAGCATCCCGCTGCGCCGGGTGATTCACGAAGGCAACTACCCGGACTGGAGGGTGGCCCTGAACGATCCCGCAGCTTGGGCGGACTTTCTGGTCGCCGTCGAAGGGGATGCGGTGGAGGAATCAGCCGCGAAACATGCCGGGGACGTGGAGGCGGTGGCCACGGTGGAAACTCCCGGGCAGCCGCGGGCGGTGATCTTCCGGACACGGCGCCGCCCCTGAGCGCAGTGTAGAATCCCAACACTTTTTCTGATGGCCACGAAGCGCGCGTTCTCCGGCATTCCATTCGTTAAGGCGAGTGCCTGCGGCAACGACTTCCTGCTCATCGACGGCGTCCATATTCCCGCAGACCTGGCGGAGTTCAGCCGCCGCATCTGCGACCGCCACCAGGGCGTGGGCGCGGACGGGGTGGAATGGCTGCTGCCCGCCGAGGATGCCGACATCCGCGCGCGCCTGTTCAATGCGGATGGTTCAGAAGCGGAGATCTCAGGCAACGGCACGCGCTGTGTGGCGGCACTTCTGGCCGAGGAGCGTGGCCTCGAACGCGTGGTGGTACGCACCGGAGCAGGACTGAAGACGTGTCGTGTGGTGCGGCGCTCGGGCCCGACGTTCGAGTTCGAAACCGACATGGGCGAACCTCAGGTAGGGGACGAGTTTCAAATCCAGCTGGCATTCCGCACCGTGAGCGGCATTCCCGTTTCCATGGGCAACCCGCACTTCGTGGTGTTCGTGGAACAATTCGCGCCGGGATGGCAGGCGGAGGCGGCGGAGATCGGCCGCCATCATGACTTCAAGTATGGAATCAACGTTGAGCTGGTTCGTTCTGTAAACAAAGCGGAAATCGAGGTCCGATTCTTTGAGCGAGGGGTGGGTGAGACACGCTCGTCGGGCACGGGCTCGTGTGCCGCGGCGGTGGCGGCGATATCCACGGGGCGGGCGCGTTCCCCAGTGCGTGTGAGCGCACCGGGAGGCGAGCAGACGGTTCGCTGGGAAGGAAACGTGGTGCTGGTTGGATCGGCGCAACTGCTCTGTCGCGGCGAGTTTTTCGTATAAGATGAGACCCGACTGATTCCCTCATGGCGCCGCCGAAACCCCGCTTGAAGCCGCCCGCCCTGCAGCCCGGGGATACCGTCGGTATCGTGGCGCCCGCCAGCCCCATCCAGCGCAATTACCTGGACGCGGGCTGCGTGTCGCTGTGGCGCATGGGCTACAAGCCCTTCTACCTGGATTCCATCTTCGATCAGGACCTGTATTTTGCGGGCTCGGTGGAGCGGCGCGCGCGCGAACTGGAGGAGATGTTCGTGCGCGACGAGGTGCGGGCGGTGCTGTGCGCGCGCGGAGGCTACGGCTCGAACTACCTTCTGGACGCGCTCGACTACGACAAGATCGCGGCCCATCCCAAGATCCTGGTGGGCTACAGCGACATCACCGCGTTGCTGACGCGGATCGCCGACCGCGCCAACCTGGTGACCTTCCACGGACCCATGGTGACCAAGGACTTCGCCACTTCCGACGGCGTGCATCTGGCTTCGTGGAAGGCGGCGATGGGAGCCAAGAACAACTGGGAACTGGCCGCCGTGCCGGGCTCGGGGGTAGCGCCCCTGGTGGAAGGCACGGCGGAGGGTGTGCTGTACGGCGGCTGCCTCTCGATTCTGGTGGCTTCGCTGCGCACGCCGTATGAGATCCGCACCACGGACACCATTCTGTTCCTGGAGGACGTGGCGGTGAAGCCTTTCCAGATCGACCGCATGCTCATGCAATTGAAACATGCCGGCAAACTGGCGGGCGTAAGAGGCATCGTGTTCGGCGAGATGATGGATTGCCTGCAGCATCCCGAACAAGCCTACAGTCTGACCGAGGTGGTGAAGCGCGTGGTGGGCGATCTGGGGATTCCGGTGGCGTTCGGGCTGCGCTCCGGCCACGTGACGCACAGCAACATCACCCTGCCTTTCGGGGTGCGTGCCCGGCTGGAGGTGAAGCAGGAAGTCCGGCTCACCGTTCTGGAGGCGGCCACGACCCCGGCTCCGGTGGCGGCGCCGGCCGCCAAACCATGACCGAGCAGCAGCACATCCATCTGATCGGGATCTGTGGCACAGCCATGGCTTCGCTGGCCGGTCTGCTGAAGCAGCGCGGCGTGCGGGTGACGGGCTCCGATGCCGCCGTGTATCCGCCGATGTCCGACATGCTGGCCGCGCTCTCCATTCCCGTCCAGCAGCCGTACGCGGAGAGCAATCTGAAGCCGCGGCCGGACCTGGTGGTGGTGGGCAATGCCATCTCCCGCGGCAATCCGGAACTGGAATACGTGCTGGACCAGCGCATCCCGATGCGCTCCATGCCGCAAATCCTGTACGAGTATTTTCTGCGGGGCCGGGAGTCGGTGGTGGTGGCCGGCACGCACGGAAAGACCACGACCACCGCCATGCTGGCCTGGATCTTCCACACAGCCGGCCAGAACCCGTCGTTCCTGATAGGCGGCGTGGCGGAGAACTTCGGTTCCAGCTTTGCGTTCAAGCCCGGGAAGCATTTCATCCTGGAGGGAGACGAGTACGACACGGCGTTCTTCGACAAGGGCCCGAAATTCCTGCACTACTTTCCCGATGTTGCGGTGCTGACCTCGGTGGAGTTCGACCACGCCGACATCTATGCCGACCTGGAAGCGGTGAAGACCGCCTTCCGGCGGCTGGTGAACCTGGTGCCGCGGCGGGGAAGGATCGTTGCCTTCGAGGGCGACGCGAACGTAGAGGAATGCGTGGGACGGGCGCTGTGCACGGTGGAGCGCTACGGGTTTGGCGAAGGATCGCACTGGCGGGCGACCGAGGTGCGCTATGAATCCGCGGGCACACGCTGGTCGGTGCTCCGTGGAGGCTCGCCCTGGGCGCAGTTCGAGCTTCCGCTGGCGGGCGAGTACAACGTGTTGAACGCGACGGCTGCCGCTGCGGTGGCGGCAGGATACGGTATTCCGGCAGCGACCATCGCCGGCGCCCTGCATGACTTCAAGGGCGTCAAGCGACGCCTGGAAGTGTGCGGGGAAGTGAACGGTGTGACCTTCGTGGAGGATTTCGCTCATCACCCCACCGCCATTGCCGGCACACTGCGCGCCCTGCGGACACGCTATCCGGGAAGACGTCTTTGGGCGCTGTTCGAGCCGCGCTCCAACACGCTGCGCCGCAACGTGTTCGCCGAGCGCCTGGTGGAGAGCCTGGGGCTGGCCGACCAGGTAGTGATTGCAGACGTGTTCCGTCCCGAGGCCATTCCCGAAGAAGAGCGGCTGGACCTCACGCGGGTGGTGGCGGAGCTCGGGCGTCACGGAACCGGTGCGCGAAATCTGGCTGACGCCGACGCCATCGTGACCGCAGTGGCGCCGGAGCTGCGTCCGGGTGACGTGGTGGCCATTCTTTCCAACGGCGGTTTCGGCGGCATCTACGAGAAGCTGCCCCAGCGGTTCAAGACCCTTTCGGAAGTTCCCTCCAGCGCCTGATGCGACGCGTCGTCTCTCTCATCCTTTGGGTGTGGGTCGCGGTGGCGACGGCTGTCGCTGCGCCGCCCGTCGACTACACGGTCTCGCTGGCGCGGGCGCGCGAACATCTTCTGCAAGTGCGCGTCCACGTGGCCGGCACCTCGGCGGAGCGCGACTTGCAACTGCCGGTGTGGAATGCGCTCTACCAGGTGCGCGACTTCGCCCAGTACGTACGGCGGGTGACGGCGAAGAATGCCGCCGGGCAGCCGCTGCCGGTGCGCAAGGTCGACAAGACAACCTGGCGCGTGAGCCGGGCGGAGAGCGGCGCCGATATCGAGTACGAGATCCTGGCCGAGCTCCCGGGTCCTTTCGGCAGCCACGCCAACGGCACGCACGTGTTCCTGAACCTGGCCATGGTGCTGATGTATCCGGTGGACTCGCGCGACGCGCCCATGACCGTGACCTTCGTCGACATACCCGCAGGATGGCGCATCGCCACGGCGCTACCCATGCTGCGCCCCGGCGTCTACACCGGCCGCAACTATGACCGTTTGGTGGATGGCCCGGTCGAGATCGGCAGCTTCCGCGAGACGTCGTTCGAAGAGGGTGGCGCCAGCTATCGCATCGTGATTGACGCCGATCCGGCGGACTACGACGTCGATCAGATCAAACGCTGGGTGCGACAGATCGTCACCGCCGGGGTGTGGTGGATGGACGATCGGCCGTTCACTGAGTATCTGTTTCTCTATCACTTTCCACGCGGACACGGCGGGGGCGGCATGGAGCACGCGTACTCCACGGCCATCGACGTAAGCGCCGAGTACCTGCGTGAGAACCCGCTGGAGTTCACGGCCGCGACCGCCCACGAGTTCTTCCACCTGTGGAACGTGAAGCGGCTGCGGCCGCAGTCGCTCGAGCCGATTGATTACACGCGGGAGAACTACACGGTGTCGCTGTGGTTCGCCGAAGGGGTCACGACGACCGTGGCGGACCTCATTCTGCTCCGTGCCGGCCTGATGAGCGAAGCCCAGTACCTCAACGAGCTGACCAAGGAGATCCGCACCCTGGAGCTAAGGCCTGCGCACCTGGTGCAGTCGGTGGAGGAGGCCAGTCTCGACACCTGGTTTGACAAGTATCCGCAGTATCGCACGCCGGAACGCAGCGTCAATTACTACAATAAGGGGCGCATCCTGGGTGTGCTGCTCGATTTGGCGGTGCGCGAGCGCTCGGGCGGGAAGAAATCGCTGCGCGACGTGTTGCAGTGGATGAATCGGAACTATGCCAACCAGGCCCGATCCTATCCGGACTCGGCGGGCGTGCAGCAGGCAGCCGAGGCGGTGACCGGCGCGGACTTTTCGGAGTTCTTCCGCGATTACGTGGCGGCGGCCCAGGAATTGCCCTACAACGAACTGTTCGATACCGTGGGCCTGAAGCTGGAGCGCAGCAAGACCACGGTGGTGGACCCGGGATTCCTGACGGTGCGCAACTTCGACCAGCCGTCGGTCGTGGTTTCCGTCGAAGCGGGGAGCGAAGCCGAGCGTGCGGGCTTGAGTCCGGGCGACACCATCCTGACCGTCAACGGCAAGCCATTCAGCGGCGAGTTCGAAGACCGGCTGGCGGGGATGAAAGTCGGCGAGACGCTCCGCTTGCGGGTGACCGGACGCAAGGGCTCGCGCGAGCTGAAGATCAAGCTGGGCGGTCGCGACGAGGAATCGTTCGCCCTCGTCGCGCTGCCCTCGGCCACGCCACAACAGCGCCGGCGGCGCGCCGCCTGGCTGGCCAGCCAGCCGGACGAAGCCGCGACCGCGCCCTAGGCTCGCCATGCTGCGCAGCCTGGTAGCCTTCGGCTTCTACACCCTGGTTGCTCCGCTCATTGCCCTGATCGGCTTCCCGTGGACGCTCCTTACCGGCAAGATCGATCTTCTCTACTGGATGGGCACACGCGCCGCTTTCCTGGGGATAAGGCTGGCGGGAATCCGGGTTGAGATCTTGGGCCGGGAGCGGCTGGACCAGAACCGCGCCTACATCTTCATGTGCAATCACGTATCCAACGTGGATCCGCCCATCGTGGTGCCGCTGATCCCGGGGAGGACGTCGGTGCTGGTCAAGAAGGAGCTATTCCGCATCCCGCTGCTGTCGCGAGCAATGCGCCTGGGCTCACTTGTGCCGGTGGACCGCTCCAATCGCGAAGCCGCAATCGCCAGCCTGGAGGCGGCGGCCGACGTCCTGCGCCAAGGCATCCATATGACGATTTTTCCCGAGGGCACACGCTCCAGGGACGGGAAGCTGCTACCCCTGAAGAAGGGACCGTTCTATCTGGCTATGGATACGGGCGTGCCCATTGTGCCCATGACCATCCTGGGAACGTTCGAGATCATGGCGAAGGGAAGCCTGGTAATTCGGAAAGGCACAGCAACTCTGATCTTCCATGACCCCGTCGACCCGAAGGACTTCCCGAGCCGCGAAGCCCTGATGGAAGCGGTCCGGGAGAAGATAGCCGAGCCGTTGCCGCCGGAGCGGCGCTGAAGTAAGGGCGCTCAGCCCTTCGCGGCCAGCTTCTGCTCCAGTTCGCGCACGGTCTTCGCCAGTTCGGGCAGACGGTTGAATACCGCGACCGAACGCAGCCACTGCTTGTTTTCGATGGCCGGATAACCGCTGATGGTCTTGCCGTCTTCCACGTCGTTGGGGATGCCGCTTTGGGCGGTCGCCACCACGCCGTCGCCGATGCGGCAGTGTCCGGCAACACCCACTTGTCCGGCGAGGATGACGTTCTTGCCTACGTCCGTGGAGCCGGCGAGGCCGACCTGTGCGCAGAGCAGCGTGTCCTCACCGACGCGGGAGCCGTGGCCCACCTGCACCAGGTTGTCGATTTTTGCGCCGCGCCTGACACGGGTCTCGCCGACGCTGGCACGGTCGACGCAAGCATTCGCCTGCACCTCCACGTCACCTTCCAGGACGGCCGGACCTGATTGGACGATCTTCTGCCAGAGTCCGGCGTCGTCCTTGGCAAAGCCAAACCCGTCCCCGCCTATGACCGCGCCATTCTGCAGAATCACGTTGTCTCCCAGGCGGCAGTGCTCGCGCACAACCGCGTGTGCATGGGCGAAGAAATTGTGGCCGATGCGCGCACCCTGATAGATGACCACGTGCGCGAGCAGGACGGCGTCGTCGCCGATCTCCACATCCTGGTCAATGACGACGTAGGGACCGACGGAGGCGTTCTTGCCGATGCGCGCGGAAGGATGCACCACGGCCGTGGGATGCACGCCGGGAGCGTAGCGCGGCGGCTGATAGAAAAGCTCAAGGGCGCGCGCGAAGGCGAGATACGGATTCTTGGTCCGCAAGGTCGGCTTGTCGAGGGTGGGGAAGTCCTCCGCCACAATGACCGCAGAGGCCCGGGTGGTTCGGGCAGCAGCGGCGTACTTCGGGTTGGCCACGAAGGTGAGTTGACCGTGCCCGGCTTCCTCAATGCCGGCGAGGCCGGTGATCTCGATCTGGGCCGCTCCGGAATCCGTCAGCGGTATTCCTAATCTGCTGGCAATCTCAGAAAGTTTCATGGCACTTGTCCGCGCGCCCGGCTGGCGCAGTCATTCCGTCGTGATTGTACCGTCCGGCACGAGATGCAGGCTTCCAGGGCAGACGGCAAGGTATGGGCGGTTAACGCAATGCGGTGTCTTATTCGGAGAACATCGGCACCTGGCGCGCATCGGCCGCGGCTGTCCGACGGCGAGCTGCGGCGCGGCCGCCGATAACGGCCAGCACCGACATTTCCAGCAGCGCCGTACGGGGTACGAAGATGCGCTGTGTGTTGGAGCGCGTGTCCGGCGGCGTCACCAGGTAGCCTTCGGCGCTGACCTGCATGAGGTCATTAGGCATGAGGCCCTCCATAACCTCGTTATCGCGGAAGCGCATGCGCACCCACAGGCCTTCGGCGCGTGGGCGGGTGGCAAAGGTCTTGCGCGCGGCCACCGAACCGGGGTCGGCGAACTCGCGCACGAAGTACACGCCCTTGACGTCGGCCAGGTCGAGCGTCACCACCTGTCCGGCGGTGTTCAGCATCTCCAGCCTGCCTCCGGAGACGAAAGCCGTGGGATTCACGTAACCCTGAACGGAATCGCGATCCAGCTTGCAGACCACGACTTTCTTGTGGGTGGACGGCATGGCTCGAATGGCACGCCACAGGAAGGGTCTCGTCTGCGGCAGCCCCTGCCCATTGTCGCACCTTCGCCCGGCCGAGTTGTTCGCTTCGTGAGCCCTGAGTAGCCAAACGGTTAACCTTGTGCTATGCTGAGGTGCTTGCGCTTTCCGGCGGAACACAGCTAAGTCTTTTGCGCGAAAGCACTTACAGTCGATTTTGAGGGGCCCGGCCCCGCCTTTGGGGCGGCCCTTTTTGCTGTTTCGGGAGACCAGGCTCAAGCCCGATGGCCGATTACATCTACACCATGGAAACACGGCTTACGCCGGATCAGCAGCGCGCGGCGGGCCTGGTGCAGCAGGCGGCGCGCGCGCATGAGATGAACGTGTATCTCACCGGCGGCGCGGTCCGCGACCTGATCAGCGGCTTCACGATTCGCGACCTCGACTTCACGGTACAGGGGAACGCGCTGCGCCTGCAGCGCGACCTGGAGAAAGCGGGAGCAGTCATTGAACGCGCCGATGAGGAGTTGCGCTCACTGCTGGTGTTGCTGCCGGGCAATGTGCGCGCCGAGATCGCCATGGCGCGCTCGGAAAAATACGAGAAGCCCGGCAAGCCTCCGGAGGTCGCCGCGGCCACCATCGTTGAGGACCTGCGCCGCCGCGACTTCACCGTGAACGCCATTGCGCTGTCGCTGAACGAAGGCTCGCGGGGCCTGCTGCTCGATCCCGCCAACGGCGTGGCCGACATCGAAGC
This sequence comes from Terriglobales bacterium, assembly GCA_035573675.1. Lineage (NCBI taxonomy): Bacteria > Pseudomonadati > Acidobacteriota > Terriglobia > Terriglobales > Terriglobales bacterium. The sequence goes on along the minus strand of DATMAB010000024.1, from coordinate 57,060 downwards.
CAAACTGCTGCGCATTTTGCACAACTACTCTTTTCTGGAAGAGCCTTCGCGGTTGATCCGCGCCACGCGTTTTGCCGCTCGCTTCCACTGGACCCTGGAGGAGCGCACGCAGGCCCGCTACGACGCCGCCAAGGAGAACCAGTACATCGAGAACATCCTGCCGCGCGCCATCGGCCAGGAGATCGAACAGCTTGCCTACGAGGAGAACCCTCTGGTCATCCTGCGGGCTCTGGAAAAAGAGGGCTGGCTCAAGGTGTTGAGTCCGCACTGGACGGTGGGCAAGGCGGACGCCGACTCGCTGGCGCAGATGCAAAAGACGCGCGAGCTGATGGCGCAGCACGGCTACGCCCCGGATGCTTCGGCCGCCACCATCTACTTCCTCACTCGACGTTTGGAAAGCCGCGAGATCAGCGCCATGCAGAAGCTGATTCCACGGCGCACTCTGGTGGAGAAGTGGAACCACCTGGAGGAGGATGCGAAAGAGCTGGCGGCGCGACTGAGCGGCAAGGAAGCCGCCACTCCCTCGAAGACCTGGAAGTTGCTGAGCGAAGCACCTCCGGAGACCATCCTGTTCCTCGAGGTCACGGCGCGGGCGCAGTCGGTGCGGCAGAAAATCCGCAACTTCTTCGGCAAGTGGCGCCAGCTCAAGCAACGGCTGCCGTTCCCGGAAATGGCGGAAATGCATATCACGCCTGCGCTTCCGCAGTACGCACAACTGACTGAGGAAGCCTTCCATCTCCTGCTGGACGGCCGCTTGCGTTCGCACGGAGAGATCGTGCGCTTCCTGAAGCCGTACGCGCCCCCTCCGCCACCCCCTCCACCGCCTCCGACGAAGAAGCGCAAGAAGGGCGAGCCGGTACCGGCGAAGCCGGCTCCCGCAAAGGCCGCACCGCCCGCCGCCAAGAAGCCAGGGGAGAAGGAAAAGGGCAAACAGCCCGTTCACTCGCAGCCGGCCGCGAAAAAGACAAAGACCAATAAAGCAGTGCACAAACCCGCCCGCCAGAAGGCCGCCAAGCAGAAACCTGCGAGGAAAAAGAAGAAGCGCTAGCCGCGCCGCAACTGCACCAATCTGCGGCATGTTCGGCGCAGTGTGTTCTGGCTACAATGGAAACCAAGCTCAGCATGTCCCAGTTCGTCCATCTTCATCTGCACACTGACTACTCGCTGCTCGACGGCGCCTGCGAAGTGGAGAAGCTGGTCTCGACCGTGAAGGGGCACGGCATGCCGGCCGTGGCCGTGACCGACCACGGCAACATCTTCGCCGCGGTGCATTTCTACAATGCGGCGCGCGCGCAGGGAATCCGTCCCATCCTGGGCTGTGAGCTGTACATCTCCAAGAAGGAAGACCATCGCGCCTCGGAAGGCGACAGCAGCTACAACCACCTGCTGGTGCTGGCGGAGAACGACGAGGGTTACCGCAACCTGGTCCGGATCACCTCGGAGGCGTCCCTCCACGGCTTCTATTACAAGCCACGCGTGAGCAAGAAGTTCCTGGCCGAGCACAGTCGCGGCCTCATCTGCCTTTCCGGCTGCCTGAAGGGAGAGATTCCGGAGCTGTTGCTGGCAGGGAAATACGACGCCGCTCGCGAGGCCGTCGGTTTCTACCGCGACGTCTTCGGCAAGGAGAACTTCTTCCTCGAAATCCAGGACCACCAGGGGCTGCCCGCGGAGCAGCAGATTCACGCCGATCTGTTCCGTCTGGAAAAAGAGACCGGAGCTCCGCTGGTCGCCACCAACGACAGCCACTATCTCTGCGAGGACGACGCGCACGCGCAGGATGTGCTGATTTGCATCCAAACCGGCAAGTCCATCCAGGACCCTAACCGTTTGCGCTTCGCGACCAGGCAGTTCTACGTGAAGAGCTATGACGAGATGCTGCGCCTCTTTCAGGAAGCGCCGCAGACGCTCTCCCGCACACTGGCCATCGCGGAGCGCTGTCACGTGAAGCTGGACAAGGTGGCCAATCCGTTCCCCCACTTCGAAGTGCCGGACGGGTTCACGCTTGACAGTTACTTCGAGCACGTCGCGCGGCAGGGGTTCGCGCGGCGCATGGAGGCCTTGCGGGAGCTCGACCGGCAGGGTCGGCTGCGGCGTCCGCTCACCGAATACGAGCAGCGGCTGTCGCACGAGATCGACATCATCCGGCAGATGCGCTTCTCCGGCTATTTCCTCATCGTCTGGGACTTTGTGCGCTACGCCCGCGAGAACCGCATTCCGGTGGGACCCGGACGAGGTTCGGCGGCGGGCTCGCTGGTGTCCTATGCGCTGGGCATCACCGATATCGATCCGCTGCAGAACGGGCTGCTGTTCGAACGCTTTCTGAACCCGGAGCGAGTCTCGATGCCGGACATCGACATCGACTTCTGCATGAACCGCCGCGGCGAGGTCATCGAGTACGTGACACGCAAGTACGGCCGCGAGAACGTGGCCCAGATCATCACCTTCGGCACGCTGGCCGCCAAGGCAGCCATCAAGGACGTGGGACGCGCCATGGACATGCCCTATCCGGAGGTCGATCGCATCGCCAAGCTGGTTCCGGCGCAGATCAACATCACCCTGGAACAGGCGCTGCGCGACTCACCCCGGCTCCAGGCTGTGTACCAGGACGACCCGCGCGTGCGCGAGCTGATCGATACCGCGCGCAAGCTGGAGGGCATGGTGCGCAATGCCGGTGTGCACGCCGCGGGCGTGGTGATTTCGCCGCAGCCGCTCATCGAGCTGGTACCGCTGCACCGCACCAAGAACGATGAGATCGTCACCGCCTTCGACATGAATGCAGTCGAGAAGATGGGCCTGCTGAAAATGGATTTTCTCGGGCTCACCACGCTCACCATCATCGACGACGCGTTGCGCCTGATCGCGCAGACCCGCGGACGTCCGCTCGACCTCGACGCCGAACCGCTCGACGATCGTGAGACCTACGAGAAGGTCTTCCATCGCGGGCTGACCTCGGGCGTGTTCCAGTTCGAGTCGCAAGGCATGCGCGACGTATTGCGACGTTACCAGCCGACCTCCATCGAAGACCTCACGGCACTCAACGCGCTCTACCGGCCCGGACCCATTCAGGGCGGGATGATCGACGACTTCATCGAACGCAAGCACGGCCGTCGGGCCATCCACTACGAGCTGCCTGAGCTGGAAGAGATCTTGAAAGAGACGCTGGGCGTGATCGTGTACCAGGAGCAGGTGATGCAGATCGCCAATCGTCTGGCCGGCTACTCACTGGGCGAAGCCGACCTGCTGCGCCGGGCCATGGGCAAGAAGAAGCCCGAAGAAATGGCCGCCCAACGCGACAAGTTCATCACCGGCGCCGTGCAGCGCGGCTTCCCGGAGCGCAAGGTGGCGAAGATTTTCGATCTTATGGAGCAGTTCGCCGGCTACGGCTTCAACAAATCGCATTCGGCCGCCTACGCGCTGCTCGCCTACCAGACCGCTTATCTGAAGACCCACTACCCGGTGGAGTTTATGGCGGCTCTGCTGACTTCGGAAACCGGGAGCACGGACAAGGTGGTGAAGTACATCAACGAGTGCCGCGAGATGGGCATTTCGGTGGAGCCGCCGGACATCAATGTGAGTGAGGCCAACTTCACGCCGCACGGCAGCGCCATCCGCTTCGGGTTGGCGGCGGTGAAGAACGTCGGTCACAGCGCCATCGATTCCATCCTGGCGGCGCGCGCCCGGCTGGGACGCTTCCACTCCCTGTTCGAGTTCTGCGAAAACGTGGACTTGCGGCTGATGAACAAGCGCGTCCTGGAATCGCTGATCAAGAGCGGAGCCCTGGATTCGCTGGGCCGCCGCGCGCAGCTCATGGAAGCGGTGGATCGCGCCATCGAGCGCGGGCAAAAGACGCAGCGCGACGCGGAAGCCGGCCAGCACGGGCTGTTCGGCGTCTTCGATGAGCCCGGCGAGCGTTCCTCCGACCGCCTGCCGGACGTGCCGGACTGGGACGAGCATCAGCGCCTGGCGGGAGAAAAAGAGGTGGTCGGCTTCTTCCTTACCGGGCACCCGCTGGAGAAGTACCGCAGCAAGCTGGCGGACTTCCGCGCCCTCGATAGCGACGCCATCGCCGCGCTCAAGCAGAGCACGGGGCGAGATGAGATCCACGCGGGCGGAGTGCTGGCCAACATCCGCGTGCAGCGCTCGCGCAAGGGCGAACTCTACGCGCAGGGCACATTGGAGGATATGGCGGGCTCGGTTGACGTCCTGGTGTTCCCGGAAGCTTATCGCCGCCTGCAGGACCGCCTGAAGCTGGATGTCCCGGTGCTCGTGCGAGGGGCAGTGCGCGTGGAGGAAGGCGCGGCTCCCCGCCTGCTCATCAGCGAGATCACGCCGCTGGAAGAAGCCCAGCCCAAGCTGCCGCGGTCGCTGCGCATCCGCATTCCGCTCGATGTGGCCACGGAAGAGACGATCGATGCCTTGCACAACATCTGCCGCGAGCGTCGCGGCGACGCCCGCGTGTTGTTCGACGTGGAACGCGAAGGGGATTTCATGGTGGTGATGGAGGCGGAAGGCTATAATGTCCTCCCCGACCGGACCTTCATCGCCCGCGTCGAGGAACTCTGCGGCCGTGGCAGCGTCCGCGTGATCGACTGACCGGCAGAGCGATCCTGACCACTGGCCCGACCACGGCCCCTATGGAGCCAACCACCAAAGCGCAGCGCGAGCTGGAGGACATCGAGAAGCAGATCGAGCGCCTGCGCGCCATGGCGGGTTCGAACGAGGAAGCCCGCCGCCAGCTCGAGGATCTGCACGAACAGGTGTCCGCGCTGCGCGAGCAGTTCTACACGCACCTGGCCTGGCAGAAGACTGAACTGGCCCGCCATCCGCAGCGTCCCTACACGCTCGATTACGTGGAGCGCATCTTCACCGACTGGTGCGAGCTGCACGGCGACCGTGTATTCGGCGACGACCCGGCTCTGGTGTGCGGCATGGCCCGTTATCACGGCAACGAGGTCATGGTGATCGGGCACCAGAAGGGACGCGATACCAAGCAGCGCCTCTATCGCAATTTCGGCCAGGCGAACCCGGAAGGCTATCGCAAGGCGCTGCGCTTGATGAAGCTGGCGGAAAAGTTCGGCCGGCCCATCATCACGCTGGTCGACACGCCCGGCGCCTATCCCGGCTTGGGCGCGGAAGAGCGGGGCCAGGCCGAAGCCATCGCCCGCAACCTGCGCGAGATGGCGCGCATCCAGGCGCCCATCCTGACGGTCATCACGGGCGAAGGAGGTTCCGGGGGCGCGCTCGCCATCGCCGTCGCCGATCGCGTGCTGATGCTGGAAAACGCCATCTATTCGGTGATCTCGCCCGAGGGCTGCGCGTCGATCATGTGGCGCGACGCTTCGAAGAAGGACCTGGCGGCGCAGGCCCTGCGCATTACGGCGCGCGACCTGATGGAACTGCAGTGTGTCGATGAAGTCGTCCCCGAGCCGGAGGGAGGCGCGCACACCAACCACGAAGATGCCGCCGTGCTCCTGGATACGGCCCTCTGGCGTCACTTCAAGAGCGTGCTGGAACTGCCGCCGGCTGAGCTGCTCGAGAGCCGCTACCAGAAGTTCCGCCGCATGGCGCAGTTTTTCACCGAGAGCTAGGCTGCGTCACAGCACGCTGTGCGTGAGTGCGGCGCTTCCCTCACTCTGCCGTATAATAAAAATTCACCCTGTTGATTCTGAAAGGGATAGGAAGGCATGGCCATAGGGGATGTGGCAGTCCAGGAAGCTCCCAGCCGCTCCGGCGAGAAGCGCATTGTCAACGATTTCAGCCTGCAGGTCGCGACCGTGAACGGGTCCGGCTCGCAGACCGCCAACATGGTGCTGCTGCGCTCCATCTTCCAGATGGGCGTGCCGGTCTCCGGCAAGAACCTGTTTCCCTCCAACATCGCCGGCCTGCCCACCTGGTTCACGATTCGCGCCAACAAGGATGGCTACATCGCGCGCAAGAAGGAAATCGACTTCCTCATCGCCATGAATCCGGAGACGGCGCAGGAGGATGTGATGTCGCTCTCGCCGGGTGCGGCCGTGCTCTATGACGAGCCCCTGAACCTCGCCCGCCTGCGCAGCGATCTCACCTTCTACGCCGCCCCGTTTGACAAGCTGGTTGTTCCCGTTTGCCCGGAAGCCAAGTTGCGCAAGCTGGTGAAGAACATGCTGTACGTGGGCTCGGCCGCCTGCTTGCTCGACATCGACATGGCGCAGATTGAGAAGGCGCTGCGCAAACAATTCAAGAAGAAGGTCAAGGCTGCCGACCTTAACTGGGGCGCCGTGCAGGCAGGTTACGACTACGCCAAGGCGACCTTCACCAAGGCGGATCCTTACCACGTCGCGCCCATGGACAAGACCCGGGGCAAGATCATCATCGAAGGCAATGCTGCCTGCGCGCTGGGTGCGATGTTCGCCGGCGTTACCGTGGTCACCTGGTATCCCATCACGCCTTCGTCCTCCCTGTGTGAGTCGTTGATCGACTACATGAAACGCTACCGCGTCGACTCCAACGGCAAAGCCACCTTCGCCATCGTGCAGGCTGAGGACGAACTGGCCGCCGTGGGCATGGTGATGGGCGCGGGCTGGGCGGGCGCGCGCGCCATGACCTCGACCTCCGGCCCTGGCATCTCGCTGATGGCCGAGATCTCAGGGCTTGGCTACTACGCTGAGGTCCCGGGCGTGATCGTGGATGTGCAGCGCGTCGGTCCTTCGACCGGCCTGCCCACGCGCACCATGCAGGGCGACATCGGTTTCTGTGCCACGCTCTCTCACGGAGACACACGCCACATCATGGTCATTCCCGCTTCCGTGGAGGAGTGCTTCACGATGATGGGGGATGCCTTCGAGCTGGCCGAGCACTTCCAGACCCCGGTCTTCGTGATGACCGATCTGGACCTGGGCATGAACAACTGGATGGCCGATCCATTCCCCTATCCCGAGACGCCCATCAAGCGCGGCAAAGTTCTCGGCAAGGAGGATCTGGACCGCCTGGGCGGTTTCGCACGGTACAAGGACGTGGATGGCGACGCCATCGGCTGGCGCACTCTGCCCGGCACCGACCACCCCAAGGCCAGCTACTTCACGCGCGGCAGCGGTCACAACGAGAAGGCGCAGTACAGCGAACGGCCCGACGACTACCAGAACAACATGGACCGCCTGCGCAAGAAGTTCGAGGTCGCCAAGCGCCACGTGCCCAAGCCGGAGGTCAGCGGCGACGGCAAGGCCAAGGTCGGCATCATCGCTTTTGGCACGACCCACTGGGCCATTGTCGAGAGCCGCGACCAGCTCCGGGGAGAGTACAACCTGGAAACCGATTACCTGCGCCTGCGCGCCTATCCCTTCACCGCTGAGGTGGAGGACTTCGTCCGCCGGCACGAGCGCGTCTACGTGGTGGAGCAGAACCGCGACGCCCAGATGCGTGACCTGCTGCGCGTGGACCTGGATCCCACCCTGGCGCCGCGGCTGCGCAGCGTGCGCCATTACAACGGGCTGCCCATTGACGCCCGCTCTGTCACCGACGAGATCGTTTCCCAGGAGGGCAAGTAGCTATGGCCACCACACCCGCCCCGGCCGCGGAGAAGACCAACCGCATCGGCCTGACCGTGATTGATTACAAGGGCGGCAAGACCACGCTGTGCGCCGGCTGCGGCCACAACGCCATCTCCGAGCGCATCATCGACGCCCTGTATGAAATGGGCATCAAGCCGGAGAGCGTGGCCAAGTTCTCCGGCATCGGCTGTTCCTCCAAGAGCCCGGCCTACTTCCTGAGTCGCTCGCACTCTTTCAACGCGGTGCATGGACGCATGCCGGCCATCGCCACCGGGGCCCTGCTGGCCAACCGAACGCTGCGCGGCATCGGCGTGAGCGGCGACGGCGACACCGCTTCCATCGGCATGGGGCAGTTCGTCCACCTCATGCGCCGGAATTTGCCCATGATCTACATCATCGAGGACAACGGCGTATACGGCCTGACCAAGGGTCAGTTTTCCGCCACCGCCGACCTAGGTTCCAAGCTCAAGACCGGCGTGGTCAACGACCTGCCCGCGATCGACACCTGCGCCATGGCCATCGAGCTGGGTGCGACTTTCGTGGGCCGCTCCTTCTCCGGCGACAAGCGCCAACTCCTCGCCATGCTGAAAGCGGCGCTCGCCCACAATGGCACGGTCATGTTGGACGTCATCTCACCGTGCGTCACGTTCAACGATCATGAAGGCTCCACCAAGTCCTACAAGTACGTGAAGGAGCACGATGAGCCCGTGCACGACGTGAGTTTCGTCCCGTACTTCGAGGAAATCGACGTCGAATACGATCCCGGGACCACAGTCGACGTCACCATGCACGACGGGTCGCACCTGCGCCTCCGCAAGCTGCACGAGGACTACGACCCGACCAACAAGGTGGAGGCCATTCGCACGCTGCTGGAAGCGCATGACCGGGGCGAGGTCCTGACCGGCGTCTTCTACGTCGCTCCCGACAAGCCCAACTTCCTGGACCTCCTGCACATCACCGACGCTCCCCTGGCGACGCTGCCGGAGTCGGTGGTCCGCCCACCCCGCGAGGCGCTCGACGAAGTAATGGAAGAGCTGCGGTAAGTAGCAGCAGGCCTCACGCCGGGCGCTTCTTTTCCTTGCCGGCGATTGCCTGTCCGGAGTGCTCCGGACTCAGGCCCGGTTCGGGAAAGTCGGTGTCGAACTCTTTGGTGAGGTCGTCCACGCCGCGGTGGCCGAGTTGCCCGGTGAAGGACACGGGCAACCGCTCGCCCGGACGCTCCGCTTCGGTTGCACCTTTCACCAGGTCGCTGTCCCTACGGTTTTTCCGCCTGGCATTGCGCTGACTTGTCCTGCGCTCTTTCCTTTTCATCGCTCGCTCCGCCCACGCCCTGCAGGCATTGTGCTCCTCCAGGGGGTGCGGCGCAACTTTACCCGGGGACGCGGGTTCCACCTAGAGAAAACGGTTGGACTTCACGGCCGCGTCGCCAATACATCGTGCCCCGGCGCCGGCCGACGAGGTCCGGAAGGGCAGCCTCCCGACCGTCTGGACGCGGAATGGCTGCCCTTCGTGTTTGCGGCCACGGCCGGTTTTTGCGCGGTCGGCGCTCTACGTTTAGAATCCCTCCGCCCACTTTTATGAGCACGCCCGGTCCGCTGTTCCGCCCCTATGAGCGGATGGTCAAAATCCAGATCAAGGGCAAGGAGTTCATCGTGCCCGACGGCAACATGCTGCTGCGCGTGTTCCAATTCCTTGCGCCCGAGACCATCCCCTACGGCCGATTCTGCTGGAACGAGGACTGCCAGTACTGCCGCGTCACCTATGACCACGGCGAAGGCACCCCCAGCCACGTCGCCCTCTCCTGCAAGCTCATGGTCAAGGGCGGCATGCGCGTCACCGACTTGGCCCAGGAAATCAAGTACTGCCTGCGCACACTCGACCTGGGGGAAGGGACGAAATAGCGGATTTTCGCACCCGAGTCAAGCTACCTGCGGTATCATTCGTTCCCTCCCGAGGTGCCCCATGAAGCTTGGCTTCAGGTTCTGCCGAATCGCAGGGCCCCACCTGCTCGCCGGGATGATGGCCATCCAGCCCGCCCTCGCCCAGGACGAGCCCACCATCGTCAAGGATTCCGTTCGGTTCATGCCTTTCACCAGCACCTGCAGCAGTTGCCCTGACTACGTCCTTCGGTGGTGGCCTCAGATTTCGTTCCGGGTCAACGGGCCCATCGCTGCAGGAAGCCAACTGTATGTGGAAGTTTTTCCCCCGGGCCTCAAAAAGCCCTGGAAAACGTTCGATTGCACGACCGGCACAACCCAGGCGGGTTATTGGTGGGCGGTGAAAGAGTGCGGTGGCGCCAATATTGCGCAGGACAAGGGCGTCTTTTACACCGGTTTGATCGAGTTCAAGATCCGCATGCGCAATGAGGTCCTGGGTACAGACATCACCCTGTTCACCGGCAAGGCCAAGGTAGGCAAGGTAGCCCCGCCGTTCTCAAGCGCGCCCGGGAGTTTCCTGTATTACACGGACTACGATTGGCACATCCCCATCGGCTTGATCTACCTGGCGCAAGGAAAGGGTGTCCCTGACTTCTTTCCGCCGCGTTTCTTTGCAGAAATTTGGCTTCGCGGCACGAATCCGAATCCCAATGCGTTCCACCTGTTCTATCAGGGCAAGGAGGTGGCGAAGGAAAAGGACTGCAGCGCCGATACCTACGGAGCCGACACGAGGACGAAGTTTAACTGGTCCGTCGTCACGTGCGACTTTCGCTATGTGTACGGCAAGAAGCCGGATCCGCAGCACATCAGCCAGGACGCACCGTTACATGAGCTGAGTTCGAACCCGGGCGAATACGAAATCAAGATGGTCTATAAGGGAGAGCTGGCCCGATCGATCAAGTTCACCGTGGCTGCCGACGGCAGCTTTGACAACGGCATCGCCTCCGCCAATAAGCTGGGTGACGATGTCACCGTCGTGCCCGTCAAGGTGATAGGGAACCAGGACGGCGTGTGGGACCGGCTGGCATGGAAGACAGGCGCCTTCTACGCCAATCCCTTAACCGGATTCACGGCGCCGCCGTAGTTCGCGCAGCGGCGGCAGGCCGCTCGCGGACTGCGAACGCGGTTGTAAGTACCGATTTCCAATCTCTTTTGAGTATTCGTGAGGATGCGATGATGCAGAAGCGCAGGTCGTCGGCAGCTCTCTCATTCCCAATGTTGGTCGTGCTGTTCCTTGGCAGCGTAGCGCCCCGGGCCCTGGCCCAGGAAGGGCCGGCCATTCAGAAAGACTCGCTGCTCTTCACGGCCTACACCCTCGCCGAGTATCGCGGGAACTACGACATGTGGAGCTGGCTCCCGAAGGCCGAGTTTCGCGTGAACGGGCCCATCGAGAGCGGGGATCAGCTCTTTGTGGAAGTCACGCTGCCGGGGCGTGGAGTGTGGGTGAAATTCGACTGCGAGACCGAAGAAACTCCGCAAGGGCGCTCCATGAAAACCAAGTGCGGAGGCCGGGACGGAATTCCCGAGGAGAAGAGCGCCACCTACGTCGGGCCGGTCAGCTTCGCCATCAAATTGCGCAACCCGCTGAGCGAAGGCGGAGTGAAGACTCTCTTCACCGGCAAGGCCAAGGTGATGAAATCCCGCTCCAACGAGCACGGTCCCAAGGCCCTCAACAAATTCGTTTACTACGTGGATCACGACTGGACCCTTCCCGCCGGCTACATCTACCTCTCCCCTGAAACCCACGGTTGGAACCTCCCCTTGTTGAAGGCAGACTTTTGGGTCCGCGGTGTTCGCTCGAGCGGGCCGGGCGAGCCACCGCAACCCTTCTCTACCGCCGAGCCTCACCTGCTCTATAAGGGGAAGGAGGTGGGCCTCATCTTCTTGCAAGACCTGCAGGTGGGCTCGCCCAGTTGCAGCGGCGAAACCATCGAGACCACGCGGAGTGTAGCCGACAACGTTCCCCAGGCGGCCAAGTGGACGCGCGTGACATGCACCTTCTACAGCGTGGCTGGCTGGGACAAGACCGGAGAAGATAGGAGTCCCCGCCCCGGAAAAACCGGACGAATTCACGTGCTGAGTGACAACCCGGGCGAGTACGAGCTCAAGATTCTGACCAAGGGGCGGCTGGCCCGGTCGCTGAAGTTCACCGTCGGGGATGATGGCAAGATCGTGGACAACGGCATCGCCACCGCCAACAAGCTGGGCAGCGACAAGATCATTGTGCCGGTCACGTTCATTGGCGCCCCGGACGGAGTGTGGGACAAGCTGGCGTGGAAAACGTGGGGTTATTACGGGAACCCGCTCACCGGCTTCACACCGGCGCCGTAACGTAGCACCGTGCCGGGGCGGGCTAGCGTGCTGCGACGCCCAGCTTGCGCAGGCGGTCGCGCGCTGAGGTGGCCTCGACCGAGCGCGGGAAGCGCTGAATGAGCTTGCGCAAGGCAGCCACACCCGCGTCTTTCTGCCCCAGCTCGATCAGAGCGTAGCCTTTCTTCAGCATGGCGGCCCGCGTCTTGTTGCCCTCCGGATACTTTTCCAGGACCACATCGTAGCCTTCGATGGCGCGTTGGAAGTTGCCCTGGCGGTAATCGATGTCGGCCAGGTAGAACTGCGAGTTGCCGGCCAGCTCCGCGGTGGGATAGAAGCGCAGATAGTCGGTGAACTGCTGGGTAGCCAGGTCCAGGCGGCCGGCGGTGTAGTCGCGCAGCGCGTTATTGTAGAGCACGTCGGGCGGCGGCGCATCGGCCGGCGGCGTGGCCGGCTCCACCCCGATGCTGGCCCGCGCCTGCTCCATGGCGGCCAGTTGCTCCGCCACTTTGCCCACCCGCGCCTTCAGCTCGTCGAGGGAATCGTGCAAGGCCTGCACCTGCTGCGACACTTGCTCGGTGCGCTCGCTCTGCTGCGCCGTCTGTTCAGTCAGCGTCTTTTCCAGCCGGCTGACCGCCGCCGACATTTTGGCGACGCTGTCCGTGCTCTGCTCCGTCAGCGTGCGCATCACGCCCATGCGTTCGTCGAACCGCTGCTGCATGGCCGTCATCTGCTGTTGTAGGGCTTCCACCTGGGTCTGCAGGCGGATCAGGCGGTCCTTAGTGCTCTGGGCAAGTGCCGGTGTGGCCAGGGCCAGCGCCAGCAGGGCGATCAGGAATCGGGGACTGCGTTTCGTCATAGCCGCACTCGAATGATTGCGTCCGGCCCGGCAGTTCTCCCGCCGGGCCGGCTTAAGAAGCAGGGCGGCGTGAGCGTGCGCTCCCGGCCGCCGATGAGTTACTTCTGGTACACGAAATGGCCGCGCCGGTTCTGCTGCCAGCAATCTTCGTTGGATTGCATGCAGAACGGCTTCTCCTTCCCGAAGCTGATCGTTCGGATCCGGCTGGCATTCACGCCCAGGCGAATCAGGGCCTCGCGCACGGCGTTGGCGCGCCGGTCGCCCAGGGCCAGGTTGTACTCGGTGGAGCCGCGCTCATCGCAGTGTCCTTCCACCACGAAGGGAATACTCGCGTGCTCGTTCAGGAATCGGGCATTGGCCTCCAGTGTGCGCTGTGCGTCCGGCCGGATGTCGGAGCGGTCGTAGTCGAAAAAGACGTCCTGCACGTTACGCGCGAACAGTTCCGCCTCCGTGGCCGAAGGGACGGCCGCCGTCGGCTCGGCCACCGTGATGCGCACGGAGTCGCTGGCCTCGCCGCCGGGACCTTTGGCCGTCAGGCTATAGGTGGTTGAAGCTTCCGGCGTCACCGCCTGTGAGCCGCTGGCCGCTACCGACCCGATCCCGGAGATGACCGCGCTGTCGGCATTGCTGGTATGCCACGTGAGGGTTGCCGCCTGGCCCCGCTGGATGGTGGTCGGGCTGGCCGAGATGGAAGCCGTGGGAGCAGCCGCCGGCGGTGGAGGTGCGGGGGTCGGCGGCGGGGCTTCGGTTCGCTTCTTGCATCCGCCCAGCGCCAGCAGCACCGCCAGGGACGCGATGATCCAGGCTTGCCTCGTGTTCCGTCTCAACGTAGCCTCCTTTTGGAAAAGAACTGCTTGCATGCACTTGGATGCGTTACTTGAAGCTCCAGTTGGGTTGTGAGTTCTCGCCCGCCGTAGTCAGTTGCCGGGGCAGGGTGCCGTCCGCCAGCATGCTCCAAATCTGCGTCCGTCCTGAGCGTGTGGACTGAAACACGATCTGCCGCCCGTCGGGCGACCAGGACGGGAAGTCGTTATTGCCGGCGCCATGCGTGAGTTGCACCCACTGACGGCTGGCGATGTCCATTATATAGATGTCCTGTCCGCCGGGCGCGCCGGGCCCGTATCTGCGATTCCAGGAAAAGGCCAGCAGCTGCCCGTTCGGCGACCAGGACGGGGAAACGGCGTAACCCTGATCGGTGATGCGCTGCACGTTGGTGCCGTCGGCGTCCATGATGTAGATCTGCGGCAGCCCGGTGCGCCCGCTCACGAAGGCGATCTGGGCGCCTGTTTTCGGGTTCCACGCGGGCGATAGGTCGGGGCCCTGGAAAGCGGTCAGGCGCTTGGGATTCGCCCCGTTCGCGTCCACGAGGAAGACCTCCGGATCGCCGCGCATCGAAGAGGAGAACGCGATCTTGCTCCCATCCGGCGACCACGCCGGAGAAATGTTCGTGCCTGCGAACCGCGGGAAGCTGACCATGCGGCCGAGTTCGAGCGAATACATGGCCAGGTCCACCGCACCCCGCGCGTAGGAGGTGAACACGACCCGCGACCCATCGGGCGAGATCTTGGGCGAGAGTGCGATCGAGCCCAGCTTGCTGAGCTGCTGCTGGCCGGCTCCGTCGTAGTCCATGATCCACACTTCCTTGTGGCCGGTGCGATTGCTGATAAAGACGATGCGGCTTTCCGACACGCCCGGTACGCCGCCACCCAGCCGCAGGATGATCTCGTTGGCGAAGCGATGGGCAATGCGCCGGGCGTTCTCCTCCGTAGCTTTCTCACGGTACTGCTTGCCCAGCACCAGCGGTGACGTCGGATTCTTCACGTCGTATAGCCAGCCCTGCATGACCGCGTCTTCGCCCGCGATGCCGAAGTTTCCGAAAGCGACCATGCCCGCGCTGGGCGGCGGGTTGCTCCACGCTTCCGGCCGCATCTGTGCCGGGCTGCCCGGCACTGCCAGCGGGTAGAAGCTCTTGGAGACGACGTCAAAGATTCCCGCATTCGAAAGGTCGTTCCACAGCGTGTCGTTGAATACCTTGCGCAGTGCGTCGCCGCTCGTGCCGCCCGGTCCGGGCTGGAAGTCCGGCACGGCCAGGCGCACACGCTCCACCCCCAGGCCGGTCCCGGTGCGGATCCAATCCTGGTAGGGGCGCGCTGGCGCAGCCAGCGCCGGGATCAGAAGAAGAATCAGAAGAGGTCGTTTCATCATGCATGCACGGGTTTGAGGATCATGCTTCATCGTGAATCGCAGCCGGCTGCTATCTCCTGTAATCGAACCAGAACTCCACCGAGACCTTGGAGCCCGAGTAATCCGGCGGCAAGGGCCCGAAGGTGTCGATGCGTTTCAGGGCCCGCAGGGCCGACTGATCGAGCGAGGGCACGCCGCTGGACTGGGAAACCTCGATGCTGACCGGCTGGCCGTTGCGCAGGATGTCGAAGGTGATGTACACACGGCGCGCTGACCCGATCGACGGGTCCACCTCATACTTCAGCCAGTTCTCTGATACCTTGCGCCGCACCACGTCCACGTACCAGGCGTAACGCGAGCCGAAGTCGCCGCCCGTGCCGGTGAAGCCGAAGCCGCCCTTGGCGCCGCGTGCCTCGAAAACCCCATAGGGACCGCTGACCGGCCCGCCCTGGCCGAACGGAATCACGTTGGACTTGGGCGGCGCGACCGGCTTCAGTTTTTCGGGCTTGGCGCGCGCGTCCGGCTCCGGGATGGGAACCGCCTCCGGTTCTTGTTCCTTTTCGCGCGGCAGCGACTCCGAAAGGCCGGCGGATTCGTTCGCCAGCACGTTTTCTGTCTCCGCCGGCGGCCGCGGGATGGGTACGTTGCTCACCAGCGTGGCGCTGAGCGCACCACCGCCGCCCGCGCCGCCCCAGCTCTCCCCGTGGAATCCTCCGAACAGCCCGGCGTAGAGCAGCATGCCGCCGAAGAGGAATCCATGCAGCGCCACGGACAAGGCCAGCGGCCGCTCCAACGGATCTCGTTCCACATAGATGTCGGCGCTCAGGGCCATGCGCTACTTGCTCGCCGATTCTTTCAGCGGCTCGGTGACGATGCTGACGTTGGTGATCCCGGCCTGCTTCACGGCGTCCATCACGGTGGCGAAGGCGCCGAAGGGCACGTTCTCGTCCGCCCGCAGATAGATGGACTGGCGCTCGGGATCACGCACGCGCTCCCGCAACCGCGCGCCCACCTGGTTGATATTGATGGGATCGTTGCCGAAGTACACTCGCTGCTTGCGGTCGATGGAGATGACCAGGCGCTCCTCGGTGATCTCCTTCACTGTGCGCGTCTTGGGCACCGCGACCTCTACCCCCGATTGCAGCACCGGCGCCGTGATCATGAAGATGATCAGCAGCACCAGCACCACATCCACGAACGGCGTGACGTTGATGTCGGAAAGCGAACTCTCGGTGCGTCCCCGGGCGTTGGTAAATGCCATCGCTCAGCCTCGCGGTTCGGCCGTCGGGCGCTCGGCCGCGTTCAGGAATTCCAGCGCGAAATCGTCCATGCGCGCGCCGAACTCGCGGATGGAATGCGTCAACTGGTTGTAGCCGATCACCGCCGGAATCGCGGCGAACAGCCCGGCAGCGGTGGCGATCAGCGCTTCCGAGATACCCGGCGCCACCGCACGCAGCGTAGCCGCTCCCGAGGTTCCCAGCGAGTGGAAGGCGTCGATGATGCCCCACACCGTACCGAACAGGCCGATGAAGGGCGTCACCGCACCCGTGGTCGCCAGCCACGGCAGGCGGCGCTCCAGCCGCGTCAATTCTTCCGATGCCGCGATCTGCGTAGCGCGTTGGATGGCGGCCAGGTTCCGTACCGCGCCCGAGGGATTCCCCGCCTGCCGGTGATACTCGTGGTAGCCGCTCTCGAACACCGCCACCAGCGGGCTGGGCCGGAACTGCTCGGCCACCGCCGCCATCTCCGAAAGCCGCCCTACCTTGCGGAAGGCCTTCACAAAGCGGGCGCTCTGCACTCGCGCCCGGCTGAACGTGCTCCACTTGGAGATCATGATGGCCCAGGAGATGACGCTGAAGATGAGCAGGATGACCAGTACTGCCTTGGCGACCGGGCCGCTCTGCGCGACCAGATTGATGATCTCACCGCCCACCGCCGCAGCCGGAAAGGAAAAAACCGATGAGTACGTTAGAAAATGTCCCACGCTCGCACCGTAGCATAGGGTTTCGACAGGGTCAACGGAACTCGGACGCGCACAAGGAACCGCGCGCTGCGGCAGGCCGTCGACACTGCCCCCGCCCGGGCTTTACACTTGGGTTACGTCCGCACGGATTTTCTGCCGCGCGGCCGCATGGCCGTCGCATCGGAGCCGGCGCTTCTAAATGAAGAAACTGCTGCCCCGCGCCTTGATGGTTCTGGGATTCCTGTTCGTGGTGGCGCAGTTGATCCGTCCGGAGAGGACCAATCCCGCCAGCGATCCCGCGCGCGCGGTCCATGCGCGCCTCGCCGTGCCTGCGGAGGTCTCGGCAGTATTCGAGCGCGCCTGCCGCGACTGCCATTCCAACCAGACGCGGTGGCCCTGGTACAGCCATGTGGCGCCGGTCTCCTGGCTGGTGGTTGACGACGTCAATCACGGCCGCAGGCATGTGAATCTCTCCGAGTGGGCCTCCTACGGCCACACGGAGGCCGACGAGATCCTCGATGAGATCTGCGAGGAGATCTCCGATGGCGGCATGCCGCTGCGCTCCTATCGCTGGATGCACCCCGAAGCGCGGCTCTCCCAGGCCGACGTGCGCCTGCTCTGCGATTGGAGCCGCAAGCAGCGCCAGCGGCTCGCCGAATCCGTGGCGCAACCTCCCGCGAAGGGGGAAACTCCTCCGACGGCCGACTAGGGCTGTGGAATTTCGCCGCGGCCTTCCGTGCTATCCTGCGCGCAGATTCAGGGTCCACCCCGGTGCTGGCCGAACTGCGCGTCCAAAACTACGCTCTGATCGAGGACGTGGAAGTCGAGTTCGGCCCCGGACTCAACCTCCTCACCGGCGAGACCGGCGCCGGCAAGTCCATCCTCATTGATGCCCTGGCACTGTTGTTGGGGGAGAAGGCCTCGAGCGACGCCGTCCGCCACGGCGCCGGACGGTCCGTGGTCAGTGCGGTCTTCGAAGTGGAGGAGGCGGCGGTCGCCGCCGTTCTCGAAGGCAACGGCCTCGACGCTATTCCCGGCGAGGTCATCGTGCGCCGGGAGGTGGCTGCGTCTGGCAAAGGGCGCGCCTTCGTGAACAACCAGCCGGCCGCCGTCGGCGTCCTTCGCCAGCTTGCTGTGCACCTGGCCAGGGTGCACGCGCAGAACGAATCTATCCTGGCGTTCGATGCCAGCGAGCGCCTTCGCCTGCTCGACGCCTTCGCGCGCCTCGACGTGTCGCCGCTATCGGAAGCCTTCGGGCGCTGGAAGTCCCTGCGCGACCGCATCGCCGAACTGGATCGGGACGAGCAGGACCGCCTGCGCATGGTGGACCTCTGGAGCTTTCAGAAGAAGGAGATTGAATCCGCCAGGCTCGAGCCGGAGGAGGACCAGCGCCTGGAGGCCGAGAAGCGCCTGCTGGCAGACGCGGAAAAAGTGCGCGCTGCGGCATGGCAGGCCTATGAGCTTCTCTACGAGGGCGAAGGCTCGGCAGCGTCGTCGTTGCGGGCAGCGGCACGGCGCGTCGAGGAGCTTTCCGCGTACGACGAAAAGGCCTTCCGCGACGACCTGGTCGCGCTTAACACCGCGCGTATCGCTGCCGAGGACTCCGGCGCCAAGTTGCGTGATTTCGCCGAACGCATCCAGGCTTCTCCGGCGCGGCTCGCCGAGGTGGAAGACCGCCTCGCCCTGCTCGACCGTTTGAAGCGCAAGTACGGCGGCACCCTCGACGCTGTCATGGCCTTCGGCGCCGACGCCGCCCGCAGGCTGGAGGAAGTCGAGAACCGTGACGACGTCCTGCGCCGCCTGCGTCAGGACCTTGCTGGCGCCGCCCAGGACTACGTTGCCGCCGCCCGGAGCGCCTCGAAACAGCGCACAGCAGCCGCGCGTCAGCTCGAAAAGCAGGTCGAAGCCGAGCTCACCGATCTGGCCATGAAGGCCCGCTTCCGCGTTCAAGTGGAAGCTGCCACCGACGAAGCCGGCTGGACGGCCTGCGGGTACGACCAGGTCGCCTACCTGTTCGCGGCCAATCCCGGCGAGCCCTTGGGACCGGTAGAAAAAATCGCCTCGGGCGGGGAACTTTCCCGCGTGATGTTGGCCCTCAAGGCTACTGTCGAAGCCGGTGCGACACTTGCCAAACTGAGAACTGAGAACCGGGAACTGAGAACTCCTTCCCGCACCCTCATCTTCGATGAGATCGACGCCGGCATCGGCGGTCGCGCGGCGGAAGCCGTCGGCCGCAAGCTGAAGGCGCTGGCCCGCGGCCATCAGGTGCTGTGCATTACGCACTTGCCGCAGATCGCCGCCTTCGCCGACCACCACTACTTGGTGGAGAAGCTGGAGGCCGGCGGGCGCACTCGCACCAGCATCCGGCGTCTCTCCGAAGCCGAGCGCACCGAAGAGCTGGCCCGCATGTTGAGCGGCGCCCGGCTGACGGAAACCTCCCGCCGCCATGCCCGGCAGTTGCTCAAGACCAACGCCTGAATCCATTCGCCCTGCCGGACATCCCATCGGATGCTAATTCCTGCTGCTCGTGTGGTTTACAGTGGGGATACCGGTCTCTGCCGAGTTATCCTCTGGCTTCCGGAATCCCTGCGGCCCGCTTATACTGGATGGGAGCCTGATGACGGTTGCCACGGTTGAAAAAACGCTGCTCCTGCTGAAACCCCGAGGTTTCTGCGCGGGCGTCGTACGCGCGATTGACATCGTCCGTATCGCCCTGGATACCTTCGGCCCGCCCATCTATGTGCGCAAGGAGATCGTCCACAACCGCTATGTGGTAGAGGACCTGGCCGCCAAGGGTGCTATCTTCGTGGATAGCGTCGAAGAAGTTCCCGACGGCGAGCGCGTCATCTACAGCGCGCACGGCGTGTCGCCCGAAGTGCGTGAGGCCAGCCAGCGCCGCCGTCTGCGGGTAATCGACGCCACCTGCCCGCTGGTCACCAAGGTGCACGTGGAGGCGGTCAAGTACGCCAACGAGGGCTACACCATCATTCTCATTGGCCACCGCGACCACGATGAAGTTATCGGCACGCTCGGCGAAGCACCGCTGGTCACCGAAGTGGTGAGTACGCCGGAGGAAGTCGAGGCGCTCACTGTGCCCGACCCCAACCGCGTCGCCTACATCACCCAGACCACGCTCAGCCTGGACGAGACCCGCGGCATTATCGAGGCCCTGGAGCGCAAGTTTCCCAAGATCAAAGGCCCGGCCGCGCAGGATATCTGTTACGCCACGGAAAACCGGCAGCTTGCGGTGAAGCACGTCGCCGCCGATGCCGACCTGGTCCTGGTTGTAGGCTCGGACAACAGCTCGAACTCGAACCGCTTGGTCGAAGTGGCCGGGTTGCTGGGCGCCCGTGCCCACCTCATCGAGAACTATCGCGCCATTCAGCCGGAATGGCTTGAGGCAGTGAAGACCGTGGCCCTCACCGCCGGCGCCTCGGCCCCCGAGTGCCTGGTGGAAGAAGTTGTGACCTTCCTGGCCAGCGCCGGTTTCACGAACGTGCAGGAAGTGGAGGTCATGCCGGAGAACGTGCGCTTCGGACTTCCTCCGGAGATTGTTCAGGCGATCGCGGCCGCCCCCACTGCCGCGGCTGCGGAATGAGCAGCATGCAAAACCTGCCGTCGGCCGGGCGCCCCCTGGCCTCCGGTGCGCCGGCCAAGCTGGATGACATCCTCAGCCGCGTGGCCGCGGCCCGCGACGCGGCGCGCAAGTTCCTCTTCTCCCTCCAGCATGAGGACGGCTACTGGTGCGGCGAACTCGAGGCCGATACCACGCTCGAGTCCGACTACATCCTGCTGCACACCTTGCTGGGAACCGGCGATCCCGTGCGCATCGCCAAGGCGGCGCGCTACATCCTCCAGCACCAGAACGCCGACGGCGGCTGGAGCATCTACCATGGCGGTCCCTCGAACGTCAGTGCGTCGGTCAAGGCCTACTTCGGCTTGAAGCTCGCCGGCTACACCGCCAGCCACCCCGCGCTCGAGCGCGCTCGCCGGAAAATTCTCGAGCTCGGCGGCGTCACCGAGGTCAACACCTTTACCAAAATCTACCTGTGCTTCTTCGGCCAGTACGATTACTTCGCCGTACCCGCCATTCCGCCGGAGATCGTGCTCTTCCCACGCTGGTTCTGGTTCAACCTGTACGAGATATCCTCCTGGTCGCGCGCCATCCTGGTGCCGCTCTCCATCGCTTATGCCAAGAAGCCCTTCAAAAAGATTCCGAAGGAGATGGGCGTTGAGGAGCTCTTTGTCGGCGGGCGCGAGCATGCCAATCTGCATCTGCGCTGGGCGCCGAAGATCCTGAGCTGGCGCAATTTCTTCCTGTTCCTCGACCGC
The DNA here is from genome assembly GCA_035573675.1 of Terriglobales bacterium. Taxonomy (NCBI): domain Bacteria; kingdom Pseudomonadati; phylum Acidobacteriota; class Terriglobia; order Terriglobales; species Terriglobales bacterium. The sequence continues at coordinate 35,949 of DATMAB010000024.1, read as the reverse complement.
ATGACGCACTGGTTCGAGCGTGTCCATGTGCGCCCGCTGCGTTCGCTCGCCATCCGTCGGGCGGAGAAGTGGATGCTCGAGCGTCTGGAGAAGAGCGACGGCCTGGGCGCCATCTTTCCGGGCATCGTGAACTCCATCATCGCGCTGCGCTGCCTGGGCTACTCGCTGGATGACCCCCAGATGATCCGTGCATTGGACGAGTTCGAGGCGCTCCACATCGAGGAGGAAGATACGCTGCGCATGCAGCCCTGCAAGTCCCCGGTATGGGACACAGCCTACGCGGTGTTCGCGCTGGGGGAAAGCGGCGTCTCGCCCGACGACCCGCGCCTGGTGGCCGCCGCCGACTGGATGCTCAAGAAGCAGGTCACGCACCGCGGCGACTGGGCGGTGAAGTGTCCCAAGGCCCAGCCTGGCGGCTGGTATTTCGAGTTCAACAACGAGTTCTATCCCGATGTGGACGACACCGCCATGGTGGCTCTGGCGTTGGGCCATGTGAACCATCCTCACGGCCGCTACCAGCACGAATCGCTCGAGCGCGCCCTGGCCTGGGTGCGCGCTATGCAGTGCCGCAACGGCGGCTGGGCGTCGTTCGATAAGGACAACGATCGCATGGTCTTCCAGTACGTGCCCTTCGCCGACCACAACGCCATGCTCGACCCGGCTACGGTGGATATCACCGGGCGGGTACTGGAGGCGCTGGCCGCCTACGGTGTGCCTCGTCATGACCGTCAGGTTCAGCGGGCCATCGCCTTCATCCGCCGCGAGCAGGAGCCGGACGGCTCCTGGTTCGGCCGCTGGGGCGTGAATTACATCTATGGCACCATGCAGGTGCTGCGCGGGCTGGAAGCCATCGGCGAGGACATGTCGCAGCCCTGGATCCAGCGCGCCGCGGTCTGGCTGCGCAGCGTGCAGAACCCCGACGGGGGCTGGGGCGAGACGTGTGGCTCCTACGACGATCCCGCCACCCGCGGCCTCGGTCCCAGTACGCCTTCGCAGAGCGCCTGGGCCCTTCTCGGCCTGATGGCCGCCGGCGATTACTCCAGCGACGCTGTGCATCGCGGCATCGCCTACCTGCTGCGCACCCAGAGGAAGGACGGTTCCTGGGACGAGAAAGAGTACACCGGCACGGGTTTCCCGCGCGTGTTCTATCTCGCGTATCACCTGTACCGGCAGTATTTCCCCTTGCTGGCGCTGACCACCTACGCGCAGGAGATCGCATCACAGAGGAAGAGTTCGAGCTAGAGGTTCTCGCAACAGGGCATCGAGAGGCAGCAACAGGGTTCAAGAGAGGCTGAATGCGTTTTCCGTTGGCGCTGCAGTACGACCTGACGAAGTACATCATTGGCAAGAAGCTGAAGGGAGTGGAGCGCTTCCCGCTGGTCATGATGCTGGAGCCGCTCCACGCCTGCAACCTGACCTGCACCGGCTGCGGCCGCATCCGCGAGTACGAGAGCACCATTCGCGAAGTAGTTCCGGTGGAACAATGCCTGGCCGCGGCCGATGAGTGCGGCGCGCCGATTGTCTCCATCTGCGGCGGCGAGCCCATGATTTACAAAGAGATTGGCCGCTTGGTGGAAGGCCTGTTGGCGCGCAGGAAGCATATCTACCTGTGCACCAACGGCATGTTCATCCGCAAGCGCATCCACGAGTTCAAGCCCTCGAAGCGCTTCTTCTTCAACGTGCACCTCGACGGCATGCGCCGCTCGCACGATATCGCCGTGGAGCGCGAGGGAGTGTTCGACGCCGCCGTCGACGGCATCCGCTGCGCCAAGGAGCACGGTTTCCAGGTCTGCACCAATACCACCGTCTACATGGAAACCGACATGAACGAGATCGAGGCGCTGTTCGAGTACCTGGAAGGGCTGGGCGTCGACGGCCACATGATCTCACCCGGCTACTCCTATAGTGCCGTCCAGACCAAGGAGATTTTTCTCGATCGGGCCCGGATCCGCGACAAGTTCAAGGAGATCAAACGGCTCGCCCGACGCTTCCCGCTGAACACTTCGCCGGTGTACGCGGAGTTCCTTGCTGGCGACCGCGACCTCATGTGCACGGCCTGGGGCAATCCCACCTACAACACCAAGGGGTGGAAAGGGCCCTGCTACCTGATGACGGACGCGCACCACGCCACTTTCGCGGACCTGATCCACAAGACGCCCTGGGAAAAATACGGCTACGGCCGCGATCCCCGCTGCGAGAACTGCCTGGTGCACTGCGGCTACGAGGCCAGTGCCGCCACCGGCAAGGACGCCCGCTTCGGCGACACCTGGAAGATGTTCGCCTGGTCATTCTTCGGCTGATGTGCGGGGCAAGCCTTTCGGCTTGTGCGGATCCACGGTGAAGGCTTTTGTAACAGGCTCGACCGGGTTTGTCGGTAGCCATGTCGCGCACGTGCTGGCCCGCTCGGGGGCTGAGTTGCGCCTGTTGGTTCGGTCAGGTAGCCCGACGGGGAACATCGACGATCTGGCCGCCGAGCGGATCGTCGGCGACCTGCGCGACCCGGAGTCGTTGCGCCGTGGCCTCGAGGGTTGTGAGCTGGCGTTCCACGTCGCGGCCGACTACCGGCTGTGGGTGCGGCGGCCGGAGGAACTGTATCAGTCGAACGTCGAAGGGACCCGGTCGTTGCTCATGGCGGCCCGGACTGCGGGTGTCCGCCGCGTGATCTATACCTCAAGCGTCGCGACCATGGGCTTTCCGGCGGACGGTACTCCCGGCGACGAAGAGTCGCCGGTCTCGTTAGCCGACATGATCGGCCATTACAAGCGTTCCAAGTTCATGGCGGAACAGGTAGCGATAGAAGCGGCGCGCGCCGGACAGGATGTGGTCGTCGTCAATCCCACTACCCCCGTCGGCGAGGGTGACATCAAGCCCACGCCTACAGGGAAGATCATCGTGGATTTCCTGAACCGTCGCTTTCCGGCGTACCTGGATACGGGACTGAATCTGGTGGATGTGGCGGAAGTCGCGCGTGGGCATGTGCTGGCTGCCGAAAAGGCGCAGCCCGGCCGCCGCTACATTTTGGGCGGGGTAAACCTCACGCTCAAGCAGTTGCTGGACAAGCTGGCGGCGCTCACTGGGCTGCGCTCTCCGGGCGTGCGTCTGCCCTACGCTGTGGCCTGCGCTTTCGGCGCTCTGGACACGCTGTTCACCGGCATGCTGTTCGGCCGCGAGCCACGCGCGCCGCTTGAGGCCGTGCGCATGGGCCGCAAGAGAATGTTCGTCAGCTCGCGGCGCGCGGAACGCGAGCTGGGCTGGGAGATCGTTCCGCCGGATGATGCGCTGCGCCGCGCCGTCGACTGGTTCCATGCCCACGGATACGTTCGTGCCTAAGGTCGCCATCGTCGCTGCCCTGGAGCGTGAGGTCCGGCCCTTGGTGAAAGAGTGGCCCAGCAAGAAAGTTGCACTGGTTCGGGACGACTGGAGAAGTACCGCCGTGTTCTTCGAAAAGAGCGGGAAGTTGGTGGCCTGCGGCGGCATCGGCCGGGACGCCGCCTGCATGACTGCCGACGCTGCGCTCTCCTGCACTGGCGCCGAGGTCCTGGTGTCTGCTGGTTTCGCCGGGGCCCTGGGCCCGGAGGAGAAGGTTGGGGATGTGGTTTGTCCTGCGGCGGTGGTAAGCGCCGAAACCGGCATGCGATTCGACACGCTGGCTGGCCGCGGCACCCTCGTGAGCAGCAATCGCGTCTTACAACCCGAGCAGAAGCGCGAACTCGGTGTGCGCTTCGCCGCGGAAGCGGTGGACATGGAAGCCGCCGCCCTGGCCGCACTGGCGCAGCAGCGTCGCGTGGGGTTCCTTGCCTTGAAGGCCATCTCCGACGAGATGGACTCCAGCTTGCCGCCTTTCGGCCGCTTCGTGAATCCGGTGGGGAAGTTCCGGACGGCGCCCTTCCTTGTGCACGTGGTTTTGCGCCCCTACCTTTGGCCGACGCTTCGACGCCTGGCACGAGACTCCGAACGGGCCGCACAGGCTCTCTGCCGACAATTGGAAGTGCTGTTTACCGAGGAAGGATTTGAAAGTTTCATTCAGGAAAGAGCGCGGTCGGCGTGACCATTTTGGAGAGACAATAGGGATGAGAGCATGACCGTCGCAGCTCAGACCGAGCCAAAACCCCAACGCGGCGCCCTTCCCGCCACCATGCAGGCCGCCGTGTATCGTGGCGTGAACGACGTCCGCGTCGAGACCGTGGCGGTGCCGGAAATCGGGCCGGGCGAGCTGCTTTTGCGGGTCCATACCTGCGGCATCTGCGGCACCGACTTGAAGAAAATCTCAACCGGCTCACATTCTGCGCCGCGCATCTTCGGCCACGAAACTTCGGGCGTGGTGGCGGCCGTGGGCGCCGGTGTTACCGGCTTCAAGGTCGGCGATCGCGTCATGGCGTTCCATCACATCCCGTGCGGCGAGTGTTTCTACTGCCTGCACAAGGTCTTCGCGCAGTGCCCGGTGTACAAGAAGGTGGGCACCACGGCCGGCTTCGAACCCGCGGGCGGCGGTTTTGCCGAGTACGTCCGCGTGATGGACTGGATCGTCCGCAGAGGCCTGGTGCGCATCCCCGACGACGTGTCGTTCGAACAGGCCACGTTCGTGGAGCCGGTAAACACCTGCATGAAGGGCATCGAGAGCTTGCGGCTGGTCCCGGGCGAAACCGTCCTCATCCTGGGGCAGGGGCCCATCGGCATCATTCTGGCCGTTCTGGCCCGCCGCGCGGGCGCCGAAGTTATAACTTCCGATTTGTACGCCCGAAGGCTTACAATAGCCTCAGGCTTCGGGATACAACGGACGGTGGACGCATCCAAGGCCGACCCGGCCGCGGAAGTCCGCCAGTGCACCGAAGGCCGCGGCGCCGACGCCGTGATTGTCGCGGCTGCGGGTAACGGGCTGATTCAGCCTGCCTTGGACGCCGCGAGGCCGGGCGGACGCGTGCTGCTGTTCGCGCAGACCGTGCGCGCGCAGGCCGCGTTCGACCCTTCATCTGTGTGCGTTGACGAAAAATCGTTGTTGGGTTCCTACAGCGCCTCGGTCGACCTGCAGGAGGAATCGGTGCGCTTTGTATTCAGCCGGGAGATGGATCTGGAGCGGCTCATTACCCACCGCTTCCCCCTCCCGCAAGCGGTCGCGGCGCTTGAACTCGCTGCCCATCCCGGACCGGATTCTATGAAGGTGGTCATTCAGCCCGGGCAGCCCTCGGAAGGACGAAAACTTTGAGCGGAAAGATGACAGCAGCCGTCCTCTACGGCAAAGAGGACGTGAAAATCGAACGTGTGCCCATCCCCCATGTCGAGGAGGGCGAGCTTCTCATCAAGGTGCAGGTGGCGCTCACCTGCGGTACCGACCTGAAGGTGTACCAGCGCGGCTACCACGCCCGCATGATTGTGCCTCCGGCCCTGTTCGGGCACGAACTGGCAGGCGTCGTCGAAGAAGTGGGTTCGGGCGTGAAGCATTTCTGCAAGGGGATGCGTGTCGTGGCGCTCAACTCCGCCCCCTGCCAGATGTGCTTCTATTGTTCCAAGCACCAGGAGAATCTCTGCGAGAACCTGCTGTTCAACAACGGCGCCTACGCGGAGTACATCAAGATCCCGCGCCGCATCGTGGAATCCAACACGCTTACCATCCCGCCCAATGTCAGCTTCGTCGAGGCGGCCATGGTCGAGCCCCTGGCCTGCGTACTGCGCGGACTGCATGAAACCGGAGTCGAAATCGGAGATACCGTGGCCGTCATCGGTGGCGGGCCTATCGGCTTGATGTTCGTGCAGGTGGCCAAGCTCACCGGGTGCAATGTGATCGCCGTGGTCAAGCGCGATTCCCAAGTGCAGGCCGCCAAGCGCTTCGGCGCCGATGAGATCATCCAGGTCACTTCCGTGGCCGATCCGGTCGAGGCCGTGCGCGCCATCAGCCCCGACCGTCGCGGCGCCGATGTGGTCATCGAGGCCGTCGGCCGCCCGCAGGCCTGGGAGTGGGCCGTGGACATGGTTCGCAAGGGCGGCACGGTGAACTTTTTCGGCGGATGTGCTAGCGGCACCAAGGTGCAGCTCGACACCAACCGCCTGCATTACGCGGAGATTACGCTCAAGGCTACGTTTCACCACACGCCGGAAGCCGTGCGCCGTGCCTTCGCGCTCATCACCGAGAAGAAAATCAAGAGCAGCGATTACGTCACCGGCGAAGCGCCGCTCTCGCGCCTGCAGCAGGTGCTGCGGCACATGCTCAACCGCAACGGTGACATCAAGACCGCAATCATCCCCGGCCATTAGCCCGAGCCGCCGGGAGCTTGCGGAGACAACCCGATGTCCTCCACCGTCACGTCCGGTCCCAGCCAGGTCACGGGGGCGCTCGGAGCCTCCGTACGCGGATGGGCGCGCCTGCCCGCGGAATACGCCATTCCGCAGCAGGCCCCCTCGCTCGAGGAAGCGCGCGCCTACTGCTGTCGGCTGGCCCGCTCGCATTACGAGAACTTCCACGTCGCTACCTGGTTCCTGCCCGAGCGCCTGCGGCCGCACTTTTACAGCGTGTACGCTTACTGCCGCATCGCCGACGATCTGGGCGACGAGGTCGGCGACCCGCAGGCCGCGCTCGCGCTCCTCGACGAGTGGGAGGCCGAACTCGACGCCTGCTATGCCGGTGCGCCGCGACATCCCGTGTTCGTAGCCCTGGCCGAAACGGTGCGCGCCTGCGACGTTCCTCGCCAGCCCTTTGCCGACCTGCTCCAGGCCTTCCGCCAGGACCAGACCGTTTCCCGCTACGCCACCTTCGATGACCTGCTGGGATACTGCCGGTATTCGGCGAATCCGGTGGGACGCATCGTGCTTTACGTGTGCGGCTACCGCGATGCGGAGCGCCAGCAGCTTTCCGACATCACCTGCACCGCCTTGCAACTCGCCAACTTCTGGCAGGACGTCACCGTGGATCTGGCCAAAGGCCGCATCTACCTGCCGCGCGAAGACATGGCCCGCTTCGGCGTCAGCGAGGAGGATCTCTCACTGCACCGGCCCACGCCCGCGTTCCTGGACCTGATGCGATTCCAGGTGGAACGCGCGCGGGAGTGGTTCGCGCGCGGCCTGCCGCTTGCCGGCATGGTCGAGCGGGACCTGGCGCTCGACATCGAACTTTTCACCCGCGGCGGACAGGAGATCCTGGACGCCATCGAACGCCAGGGCTTCGACGTGCTGCGCGCGCGGCCCGTGATCTCCCGCTCGCGCAAGCTCAGGCTGTTGGTGCAGGCGGCGCTGAGAAAGTTGCGATGAGCAGCCAAGTGGCCCATGCCTATGCGGTCTGCCGTGGCATTGCCCGATCGGCGGCCCGCAACTTCTACTTCGCGTTTCTCGTCCTGCCGCGCGAAAAGCGCGATGCGCTCTCCGCTGTCTACGCCTTCATGCGCCACGCCGACGATATCGCCGACCACCCCGCGCTCTCGCCGGCTGAAAAGCGCCGGCGTCTGGCGGAATGGCGCGAGCACATGCACCACGTCGCCGAGGGCCACTCGACCGACGACCCGGTGCTGTTCGCGCTGGGCGATGCGCGCTTGCGCTTCCAGATTCCGGTCGAGCTGCTCGACCAGCTCATCGCCGGCACGGAGATGGATATCGCCGAGGCGCCTAGGGCCGGCGCCCCCGCCATCCGTTACCAGACCTTCGACGACCTTTCCCGCTACTGCTATCAGGTGGCCTCGGTCGTCGGCCTGGTCACCATCCGCATCTTCGGCTACCGCGATCGCGCGGCCGAGCCGCTGGCCGTGCGCACCGGCATGGCTTTCCAGCTCACCAACATCCTGCGCGACGTGCGCGAGGACGCCGCGCTGGGACGCATTTACCTGCCAGCCGAAGACCTGGCACGCTTCGGCTGCTCGCCCGAGGAGCTGGCGAGCGGACTGAACAACGGCTTCGATCCAGCACGCCTCAAGCCGGTGCTCGAGTTCGAAGCGGCGCGAGCCCGCGAATTCTATCGCGCCGCGGACGAACTGCTGCCGCTGGTCGATGAGGACAGCCAGCCCGCGCTGTGGGTGCTGGTCAGCATCTATCGCCGCCTGCTGGAGAAGATGGCCCAGCGCAACTTCGACGTCTTCGGCCCGCGCGTGCGTCTTTCCTTCGCCGAAAAACTGGGCGTGCTCGGGCGAGGCTTCCTGCGCCGCCTGACCGGATGACCCCTTCCGCCAGGACTGTAGCCGTAGTCGGGGGCGGTCTGGCGGGTCTCTCCGCCGCCTGCGCCCTGGCCGAAGCCGGGTTTCGCGTGACTCTCCTCGAGCGCCGTCCCTACCTTGGTGGCCGCGCCTCTTCCTACCAGCATCCCGGCACCGGGGAAGTGGTGGATAACTGCCAGCACGTGGTGCTCGCCTGCTGCACCAACCTCCTCGACTTCTACCGGCGCACCGGCGTCGAGCAGAAGATCCGCTGGTACGACCGGCTCACGTTTCTCGAGCCCGGCGGGCGGCAGACGGTGCTCGCGCCTTCGTGGCTGCCTGCGCCACTGCATGCCGTTCCGTCGTTCCTGGCGGCTTCGTCGCTCGGCTTCGCGGACAAGCTGGCCATCAGCCGCGCCATGTTGCGTTTCCTGTCGTCGGTTCCCGCTGATTTCGGCGAGCCCTTTCTCGGCTGGCTGCGGCGCCATGGACAGACCGAGCGCGCCATCAACCGTTTCTGGAAAGTCGTGCTGGTCAGCGCGCTCAACGAAGACCTGGACCGCATGTCCGTGCACTACGCGGCGCAGGTTTTCCGCGAGTCGTTTTTGAAGTCGGCCGCGGCGGGCCGCATGGGTGTGCCCACCGTGCCGCTGACTGAACTCTACGCAGCCGGAATCGCATACCTTGAGGCGCGGGGCGGACAGGTGCGCCTGCGCTCCACGGCAGAGTCATTCGAGCCGCAGGCCGATGGCGTCCTGCTGCGAGCGTCGGCGGGTGACTTGCGCGCCGATTTCGCCGTGCTGGCGGTGCCTTTCGACGCGGCGGCGCGCTTGCTGCCGGTGCAGCCCGAGGCCGAGCCGCTGCGCGCGCAGCTCGGGCGCTTTGCGACCTCGCCCATCACCGGCATCCACCTCTGGTTCGATCGCGAAGTCACCGAGCTCGACCACGCGGTGCTCCTCGACCGCACCATCCAGTGGATGTTCCACAAGTCGCGCATCCTTGAACGCCGCGCCGGGGAAGGGAACGGCAGTTACCTGGAACTCGTGGTCAGCTCGTCCAAATCCCTGGTTGAAAAGCCGCGCAACGAGATTTTGGAGCTGGCGCTCGCCGAGTTCAAAGAGTTCTTCCCCAAAGCCGCGGAGGCGCGCCTCATGAAGTCAACCGTCATCAAGGAAGTGCACGCGACATACTCGGCGCTGCCCGGTTCGGACGAATATCGTCCCGGCACCGCCACGGTGTGGCCGCGCGTCTTCCTGGCCGGCGACTGGACCGCAACCGGCTGGCCCGCCACCATGGAGGGTGCTGTGCGCAGCGGCTACCGGGCCGCGGAAGAAGTGGCGCGCGCGGCAGGGCAGACGGAGAGCTTCCTGGTTCCAGACTTTGAGCCCTCGGGGCTGATGCGGCTGTTCGACTGAGGCCCACCCACTTACGCCGTGGGTTGCACATTCGTTTGCCCGCCGAAAGCGGGTCGCGATAAAGCTGGCCGGGAGCCCTCGTCAGCTTGCAAGGCGTCAGAAGCTGTGCCGAGCAACAGTGCGAGCGCCGAGAACTTGTGACTGCTCACTTAGTCGCCCAGGCCTCCAGTTCGCCTGTAGTGCGGAGCAGTTCCAGTTGCGCCTTTTCCAGCGCGAAGCTGGCATCCAGAAACGCCCGGTAACGCTCGGCTTCGGTGAGCCGGGCGTTCTGCTCGTCGCGCAGGGAAGCGGTGCCGACCTCGATGCGTCCCTGCACGGCATCCACTTCGGAGCGTGCCAATTGGTACTCGAGCCGCGCTACTTCCTGCGCCGCAGCGGCTTCGCGCACGGCGCGCTGCAGGCGCAGCGTCTCGCTCGACACTTGTTGGCGGACGCCCTCAGCGCGCTTTTGTGCCATCACCGATTCCGAATCCGCCGCTTCGGCCCGCGCCCGCTGCGCGAAATCCAGAAAAGGGAAGCGGATGGAGACGCCGAACGTCCCATTGTGCCGCTGAAACTTGTTGAAGAAGTCGTCGAAATTGTTGAAACGCGCCAGCATAGCGTACTGGGCGATCAGGTTGAAGCTGGGATACATGGCCCGGCGCTCCCCCTTGGCCCGGAACTGTTGCGCCGCGGCCTCGTCGTCCGCGATTTTCACCAGCGGATTGTTCTCGACCGCGCGCGCGGCAAGGTTTTCCTCCTGATGGACCTCGGGAAGCCTGGGGACGGATTCGCTGTCGGTTTCAAAGCTATCGGCCGGCAGCCCGGTGAGCTGGCCCAGGCGCAAGCGCAGCACGTCGATGGCGCCCTGCACTTCGGCCAGGCGCATGCGAACGCGCGCCGTGGCGAGCCTGGCGCGGGTGCGCTCCACCTCGCTATCCACGCCCACGGCCACGCGCTCGCCGGTGATCTGTTCGATACGCTCCGCCGATTTCTCCTGCTCGCGCAGCGTGGCCAACTCGCTCGCCAGCTTGTCGAGTTCCAGGTAGGCGAGGGCGGTCTCGAGCAACACTTCATTGCGGCGGTCGTCGTTCTTGCGGCTGGCCGCGGACCACTCGCTCTTAGCGGCGCGCACGAATTCCCGATGGGCCGCGTTGTAGAGGAACTGCGAGGACACCACACGGATGAGGGACGGCGCCGAGCCTTCGATGCTCAGCGGGAAGCCCGAGGTGGCGGCCAAACCCGAGCCCACGACCACCTGCGGCAGGTAGAGGTTGCGCGAAGCCAGGTATTCGCTCTCAGCGCGGACCTTATCGGCGTTGGCGATGGCCATGGTTCCGCTGTTGCGCACCGCCAGCTCCAGCGCTCTGCGGAAGGGAACCGGCTCCGCCAGGCCGGATATCGAGCACACCACCGCCACAGAGAGGATCAGGCCCACTCGCTTCATCGCTCGCATAGGTCACCTTGAGAATGTGCAGGAATTCAAACGACAGGAATGGATTGTAAACGAGGGAGTGCGGGGGAAAGTTCGGCTAGGGCTCGACGCGCACAGCCAGGCCGTCGCGCAGCATGGCGGAATCGGCAGCGCCCAGTGCCACTAGGGTCTTTTCGTCGAGGCCGCGCACGATCTCGGAGTCGGTCAGGCTGGAGACGCCGACTTCGACTTCGCGCCGTTTCAGGTGGCCGCCCACAACCTCGAACACGAAGTGCTTGCCGTCTTCCACGTGGACGGCCTCACGCGGCACGGTGAGCGCGCCGCTGCGCTGCGCCGTGATGACAGTGACGTTGACGTTCACATTGGGCAGGAGCGTGAGGTCCTGGTTGTCGACCTGGCATACCACCTCGCCCACGGTGCGTGTGCCGCGGACCACGACGGTGGAAGGCACGCGGGTGACCTCGCCTTCCCAGGTGCGGCCGGGGAGCGCGTCCCAGGTGAGCTCGACTTTCTGGCCGCGGGCGAGGCGGCCGATCTCGGGCTCGTCCACGAAGGCCCGCACCTGCACCTTGCGCAGGTCGCCCACCTGGATGAGCAGGTCTCCGGACTCGACGTACTGGCCCGGCCGCACCGGCAGGTAGTAGACGGTACCGTCGCGCGGCGCCACGACATTCGCCTGGCGCAACACGTTCAGGGCCGCCTGGTAGGCGGCGCGGGCCTCATGGGCGCGCGCCTGGGCACGGACGACTTCGGGCTGAGAGTAGCGGCTGCCCAGTTTCTGTTCGAGGAGCGTCACCTGGGCCTGAGCGCGCCTGGCGCGGTTCTCCGCCGCCTCCACCTCCGCCGGCGACGCGGCCTGGCGCTCCAGCAGCTTGCGCATGGCATCGAGGTTGCGCTGCGCGTCATCGAGTTCCGCACGCGCTTTGACCAGCTCCGATTCGTTGGTCAGCACCTCCTCGCGGGTGCCTCCCTTGCGGACGGCGGCCAGGTCGGCTTCGGCGGAGCGCAGTTGCGCCAGCGTACGGGCGACTTCGGCGCGGGCCGCGGCATCGTCCAGCTGCAGCAGCAGGCTCCCGCGGCGGACGGCATCGCCTTCGTGGACCAGCAGCCGCCGGACGGTGGTGGCCGCCGGGGCGTGCGCCTCGAAGTACTCCACCGGCTCGATCTTGCCGTTGGTGGCAATGGTGCTGGTGATGGACTTGCGCGCCGGCGTCTGCGCGCGGACGGGTACCCGCGTCTGGCGCAGTGAGATGAAGGCCGCGAGCAGCACCACGGCCACGCCCGCACCCGCCATCACCTGGATCCGTTTACTGTGCAATCGCAGCGCTCCAGCCCGGGCACTATGCCCGATGGAAAGTAAACTCAGCATTCAGTATAGCCAATCGAGGCCACGGCGTCTGTGACAGTGCTGCTCGCGGGTTTAGATGCAGGATGGGTTCGCCCTGGCAATGCTCCACCCGGGGGATGCAGCTGAGCGCGGGAAGCTGGTAGGCTGTGAACTCCCTCGGAAGGAGCTGACGGATGACCCTTCGCACGACGGTTACGACCCTCGCCCTTTTCCTGCTTCTGGCGCCGCTGGCGGCGGCGGAGAGTGTGCTGGTGGTGTTGAACAAGAGCGACCATGAAGCCGCGCTGGTGAATCCCGCCAGCTACGCGGTGGTGGCCAAGCTGGCCACGGGCAAGGGGCCGCACGAGGCCGCCACCTCGCCCGACGGCCGGTACGCTTATGTCTCCAACTACGGAAGTTTCGGGGTGTTCCGCCAGGGTGAGCCACCGCGTAATGAACCGGGCAACACCATCACCGTGCTCGATCTGACGGAGCGCAAAGTGAAGGCCACGTACGATCTGGGCGAGAACCGCCAGCCGCACGGAATCTGGGTGAGCCGTGACGGCTCCCGCCTGTGGGTAACCTGCGAAGGGGCGCAGGCGGTGCTGGAACTGGAGGCGGCGACGGGGAAGATCCTTAAGTCGTGGAAGACCAGCCAGCAGGTGAGCCACATGGTGGTGCCGACGCCCGATGAGCGCAAGCTGTACGTGGCCAACATCGGCTCAGGCAGCGTGACCGTCATCGAGCGCGTGTCCGACAGGGTGACCTTTGTGCCCACCGCAGCCGGCGCCGAAGGCATCGACGTTTCGCCCGACGGCCGCGAGGTATGGGTGACCAATCGCGGCGCGGGCAGCATCTCGGTGATCGACGTGGCCACCGACCGCGTGGTCGCCACTTTTTCGAGCGGCGGGGATTTTCCCATCCGCGTGAAATTTACGCCCGATGGCCGGGAGGTGTGGGTGTCGAATGCGCGCTCGAACCGCATCGCGGTGTTCGACGCCCGGACGCGGGCGCGCGTCGGCGAGGTGCTGGTGGGCACCGTGCCGGTCGGGATCCTCATTACGCCCGACGGCCGCCGCGCCTTCGTCGCCAACACCAACGCGAACCTGGTGTCCGTGATCGACGTAGCCGGGCGCAAAGTGCTCCAGACCTTCACCACCGGAAATGAGCCGGACGGGATGGCGTGGGGAAAGTAGCAATTAGCATTTGGCCCCTGAACGGTCAGGCTGATCCGTCTAACCGGGGCGTCAAGCCTTCGGCGGACAAATGCCAAATGCCATTTGCTAACTGCTGATTGCTAGAATGCTCTGATGCGCAAGCCCCACTACACGAGCGAGCACGCGAAGGCCGGCCTGGAGGTCGGCATGCCCGAGATCGAGACCTGGCCGAACCAGTTTCCCGGCTACGAGATCGTGATCGACATCCCGGAGTTCACTTCGGTCTGCCCCAAGACCGGATTGCCGGACTTCGGCGTGCTCACCATCCGCTACGTTCCCAACCGACGCTGCCTGGAGCTGAAGTCGCTCAAAGAGTACCTGCTTTCCTACCGCAATCTGGGCATCTTCCAGGAGAACATCGTGAACCGCGTGCTGGAGGATGTGGTGCGCGCCGCGCGCCCCAAGTGGGCCGTGGTGCGCGGGGAGTTCCGGCCGCGTGGCGGCATCGGCACGGTGGTGGAAGCGCGCTGGCCGCGCAGCCGCACGCGCGGCTGACGCCCGAACGCGCGTGCTATAGTCACTGACTTCGCATGGTTTCGGAAGCCGCGACTGCCGCGCCGCGCAAGGACGATCCCCGCACCATCTTCGGATGGTGCATGTACGACTGGGCCAACAGCGCCTACATCACCACCGCCATCGGGCTGCTGCCGATCTATTTCGCCAGCGTGATCGTGGGGCCGGACGGCCTGACGTTCCGCGGCACGCGCTACGAGGCCGACGCCTTGTGGGGATTGCTGGTGGGCGCCACCGACTTCGTGGCCTTCCTGTGCGCGCCGGTGCTGGGCTCGATCGCAGATTTTTCGGCCGCCAAGAAGCGCTTCCTGCTGTTTTTCGCCTACCTGGGCGCGCTGTTCACCGTCCTGCTGTACTTCACGCACACCGGCGATGTCGCCCGCACCATGTTCTTCTTCTTTGTCGCGCAGATCGGGTTCGTGAATGGCAACGTCGTCTATGACGCGTTCCTGCCGCAAATCGCCAGCGACGAGAAACAGGATTGGGTCTCGGGCAAGGGCTATGCCTTCGGCTACGTCGGCGGCGGCCTGCAGTTCGGGATCGCGCTGGCGCTGGTGGCGGGGCACCAAAAGCTCGGCCTCTCGCAGGAGGCGGCGGTGCGCATCGGCCTGGTGACGGCGGGATTGTGGTGGGCCGGCTTCACGGCCTTCACCGCCCGCCTGCTGCGGGAAGCGCCCGCGACCGGGGAATTGCCGGAACGCTTCCGCTCCTGGCCGGCCTTGCTGGCCTATCCCGCGGTAGGCATTTCGCGTACCTGGAAGACCACGCTGAAGGTGCGCCGCTTCAAGCATCTGGTGCTGTTCCTGGTGGCGTTCATGCTGTACAACGACGGCATCCAGACGGTGATCAACCTGGCGACGACCTACGGAACGGTCGAGCTGAAGCTCCCGGCGTGGAAGCTGATGCTCACGCTGCTCATCATTCAGGGCGTCGCGACCGTGGGCGCCTTGGTCTTCAGCCGGCTGGCGGGACGGATCGGCACGCGTCACACCATCATGGCTACGCTCGTGATGTGGACGGGCGTGGTGGTCTACGCCTATTTCATCACCACCGCGACCGAGTTTTTCGTGCTGGGGATGATTGTGGGCATCGTGCTGGGAGGCTCGCAGGCGCTCAGCCGTTCGTTCTACGCCTCCATGGTTCCCGAAACGGCAAGCGCCGAATTTTTCGGCTTCTATACGGTTTTCTCCAAGTTTTCCTCCATCTGGGGACCGCTGGCGTTCGCAGTGGTGAAACAGGGGCTGGGTTCTTCCCGGCTGGCCATTCTTTCTCTCATATTCTTTTTCCTGGTGGGGTTGGTGCTGCTGCACTTCGTGAGTGAGACGGAAGCCCGGCGGGCGCGGCTGGAGGGCGCCTTCTGATGGCCACCTTCCACCTGGTGCTGGGCTGGCTTTTGGCCCTGGTGTGGCTGCACCGGCTGCTGGATATCGGCCTGGGCATGCGGCAGGTGGCTGACATCGCCCGGCCGGAATGGGACAGAAGGCTGGAGCCGGAGCCGCGCGTCACCATCATCGTGCCGGCACGCAACGAGCAGGATCACGTCGAGACGGCGGTCGGGTCGCTGCTCGAGTTGCAGTATGAAAACTACGAGGTCATCGCCGTGAACGACCGCTCGACCGACCGTACCGGGAAGATCCTGAATCAGCTTGCCTCCGCCTCCGCCGGCAAGCTGCGTGTGCTGCACGTCAGCGAGCTGCCTTCCGGCTGGCTGGGTAAGAACCATGCCATGTGGAAGGCGGCGGCGACGGCCTCGGGCGAGTGGCTCCTGTTCACCGATGCCGACGTAGTCTTCCGTCCGGACGCTCTGCGCCGCGCCCTGGCCTACGCACTGGAAGAGAGGGCCGATCATCTGGTCCTCTTCCCGGAGGTGAAGCTGCACACCGTGGGGGAGCGGATGATGACGGCGTTCTTCATGTCCCTGTTTATCTTCGGGCACCGGCCGTGGAAGGTGGCGGACCCGAAGACGCGCGACCATATGGGCGTAGGCGCCTTCAATCTGGTACGGCGCACGACGTACGAAGCCATCGGGACACACCAAACGCTGCGGCTGGAAGTGATCGATGACATGAAACTGGGCAAGCTGGTCAAGCTGGGCGGATTCGCGCAGCGCAACGTCATCGGTCACGGCCTGGTGTCGCTGCGCTGGGCGCACGGCGCCATGGGCGTGGTGCGCAACCTGACCAAAAACATGTTCGCCCTCATGGAGTTCCGCTGGCCGCGGACGCTGGGCGCCGCCTTCCTGCTGCTGCTGCTGAACATCGCTCCCTTTGCTGGAGTGCCGCTGGCTCCGGCCGGCAGCCGGCTGGGCTACGCCGTGGCGGTCACCGCCATCGCGACGCTGTACGTCCGCATGGCTCCGCCCCTGGGCGTGAATCCGCTCTACTTCCTGCTGCACCCGGTGGCCGGGCTGCTGTTCGCCTACACCCTGCTGCGCTCGGCCGGGCACGCCTGGCGACACGGGGGCGTCATCTGGCGCGACACCAAATACTCGCTCGAAGAGTTGCGCCGCGGGCTGGTGTAGCCGGGTCTAGTCCGGGCGCTCGTTGGATTGCGCATCGCCCTCGCCGGAAGCCGGCTTGTCGGGAGTGAGTTCGGCACTGCTGCGCTCAGACTTGGCGGTGGTCTGCTTCGGCGGTGAGCTGCGGAAGCGGCCGGCGCTGTACCGGCCCTTGCGCGAGGCGTCATAGGTCGAGGGCGGCGGGGGGAGTTTGGCGGCTTCGCCGCGCAACTGACGCGAGTCTTTGAGAATGATCTCCGCCTGTCCTTTGTAGCTCTTGATCTTGCCGAAGATCTCGATGGTCCGGCCCTGAAGCTGCCGCACATCGCCCATGCGGCGCAGGTCGCGGGGGAAGACGACCACGGCGAAGGGACACTTGGTGTAGTCCTCGCAGAAGGTCACGAACCAGGTGCCGCTTTTGCCCTGTGTCACCCGGACCACGGTGCCCGCGACGCACGTTTCGGTCCCGATCTTGTCCGGGGCCTGCTCGACGGGGATGCACTTGCCGGAGGCGGAGCCCGTCAAAAGAGCGACGGCGAAGGCCAACTGGAGGGCAAAGCGCACAGCGGCTCCTGAAAGGCGATGGAGTCGGGGCCCGGAGGGAGTGTAGCTCAATTCCCGGCTGCAGATGTGGGAAAGATGAGCGAGTGCTCGAAAAAGCGGGCAGGCCAGTGCTCAGCCGGCGGCATAGGCCGCCGGCTGCGGGCGCGCCTACTACTTCGAGAAGGAGGCGATGGCCGTTGCCTCGTCGTCCTTGATATCGAAGACGGTGTAGAGCTTGGTGATCTGCAGCAGGTCGTGCACCTTCTTGGTGAGGTTGAGCAGCTTGAGCTCGCCCCCGCCGTTGCGCACCGTGGTGTAGGCGCTGACCAGCTCCCCGATGCCCGAGCTGTCGATGTAGGTGACATCGCCCAGGTTCAGCAGGATCTTCTTGCTGCCTTTGCTGAGCAGGTCGCGGATGGTGTCGCGCAGCACTACGCTGCCTTCGCCCAGCGTGATGCGACCACTGAAGTCCACCACCGTGATGCCGTCCAACTGCCGCGTGCTGGCTTTCATGCTCACTTGGATTCCTCCTTGCCTTCCGCCTGGCTGACCTGTTTGACCAGCGTAATCTCGGTTCCCGGGCTCAGATCCCGGAAATTCACTTCATCCATGAATGCGCGCATCAAGAAAATGCCCCGGCCCGACGTCTTCAGCAGGTTCTCCGGTTTCAGGGGGTCGGGGATGTTGCCGGGGTCCAGCCCCTTGCCCTGGTCGGCCACCCGGATGGTCAGGCGGCCGCCGGTATTCTCATAAGACACCGTGACCTTCTTCTTAGGGTCGTACGCGTTGCCGTGGAGCACCGCGTTGACCGTCGCTTCGCGCACCGCCATAGCGATGCGGTCACAACTCTCGCCGTCAAAGCCGACCTTGGCAGCGATGCGCGCGGCCGCCGTTTCGGCCGTGTTCACGCTGTCGAGAGTCGAGTCCAGCGTGTAGGTGACGCGCTCGTCGGTTTTTTCCAGAATAACCGTACCTGCCTTGTTCCGGCGCCCGCAATCGCTCGATAGGGCTCCAGCTACCGCTCACCCGTACCCGTGGCCTGCGCAGGAATCCGTTAGTTTGCCCTCGGGAACGGGAAGTTGTCAACGAATGGATGGGGCACCGCGGATGCCGCCGCCGGACCGTGCCTTTGTAGTATCGCCGGTGCAGAGGGCGCTCGCGGCTCGTAACATTTCATGTAACATCGTGCCCGATGGCACCTCTGGCGCTTTCCGAGATCCTCGGGGTGCCGGTGGAGGAACCCGCCGGCACGCTGCACGGACGTGTGCGCGAGGTGGCCATCTGCCCGCAGGAGGACCGCTCGCGCATCCACGGCCTGGTGGTGCGCACTTCCGAAGGCGACCGGCTGCTGCCTCGGCAGGGCATCGCAGCGGTCGGGCCGGGACGTGTCCGCGCGGCTCTGCCTTCCGCCGATTGGCCGGTGTTCGCGGAAAGCGAAGGCATGCTGCTGCTGGACCGCGACCTGCTCGACCAGCAGATCATCGACGTGCACGGGCGCAAGGTGGTGCGCGTGAACGACGTGGACCTGGAGCAAAAGCCGGCGAACGGCGGGCTGCTGCTGCGCATTGCGGAAGTGGATGTGGGTGCGCGCGGCGCCGTGCGTCGCCTGCTGCGCGGCGTGGTCCCGGCGCCGCTGGTGGAACGCCTGGTGGCGCGCATCCCGCCGCGGGTCATTCCCTGGGACTTCGTAGACCTGATTGAAACCGATCCGGCCCGCCGCGTGAAGCTGAAGATCTCGCACGACCGCCTGGGCCGGCTGCATCCCGCCGACATCGCCGACATCGTCGAGGAACTCTCGCCCGCAGAGCGCGAAGCGGTCTTCGAGACGCTCGATGAAGAAGTAGCCGCTGAGGCTCTGGAAGAACTCGATCCCAAGCTGCAGATCTCGGTCGTCGAGTCGCTGGACTCGGACCGTGCCGCCGACATCGTCGAGGAGATGAACCCGGATGCCGCCGCCAACTTGCTGAAGGACCTCCCCGAGGAAACCAGCGAAGTGATCCTGGAGGAAATGGCACCCTACGAGCGCCAGGACGTCAGCGAGCTTCTGCAGTTCGAAGAAGATACCGCTGCGGGCCACATGACGACCGAGTTCGTCGCCATGCCGCGCACGGCGCGCGTGTATGACGCCATCGAACTTCTGCGCCACTTCGAAGGCGGCATCGAGACCCTGAGCGCCATCTACGTGGTCGGGCAGGCGCGGAAGCTGCTGGGGGTGGTCCCGCTGGCTCGCCTGGTGCTGGCCCCGCCCAACGCCGAACTGGGCCAATTGATGGTCGAGCCGGTGGCCTGTCCGGCGGGGGCCAAGGAAAAGGAGATTTTCGCCCTCTTCGACAAGTACAACCTGCTCAGCCTGCCGGTGGTGGATGAGAACGGCAGTCTCACAGGCGTCATCACGGCGGACGACGTCATCACGCTGATGCGGGCCAAGCTTTGAAAGGCGCTTTCTTCTGGCCTGTTCTCCCCGCCGCGTTTATTCTGTGACTTCTCTTGAGTAGCGGAAGTTCCAATGCGATGGCTCAAACTCTGGAAGACCCGGATCCTGCTGTTCTTTGCAGTCGTAGGACCAGGCTTCATCACCTCCAACGTGGACAACGATGCCGGCGGCATCTACACCTACTCGTTCGCCGGGGCGCGCTACGGCTACCAGTTGCTGTGGACCATCGTGCCCATGATCATCGCGCTGGTGGTCATTCAGGAGATGGCGGCCCGTATGGGCGCGGTCACGGGCAAAGGTCTGAGCGATTTGGTTCGCGAGGAGTTCGGGCTGCGCCTCACCTTCCTGATGATGCTCGCCCTGGTGGTCACCAATTTCGGCAACGTGGTGGCCGAGTTCGCCGGCGTGGCCTCCAGCCTTGAGCTCTTCGACGTCCCGAAGTGGATTTCAGTTCCAGGCGCGGCCCTCTTGGTATGGCTGCTGGTCGTCAAGGGCACGTACAAGAGTGTGGAGAAGATCTTCCTAGTTGCGGTCTTCTTCTATGTTGCTTACATCGGAGCCGCCGTCCTCTCGCGCCCGCATTGGCTGGAGGCGCTGGTCAGCACTGTGCCCCGGCCCACCCGCATGCCCTTCACGGATGCCGGATATCTCTACATGGTCACCGCCATGATCGGCGCCACCATCGCTCCCTGGCAGATGTTCTACCTGCAAGCCTCGGTCGTGGAGAAAGGCGTGACTGTGCGCACCTACAAACTGGCCAGGATCGACGTGATTGTCGGCGCCATCGTGGCTCCGATCGTCGCCGGGTTCATTGTGATCGCGTGCGCGGCGCTCTATCAGGCGGGCCATACCGAGATCCACGACGCCGCCGACGCCGCCTACGCCCTGCGCCCGCTGGCCGGCAAGTACGCCTCCATCCTGTTCGCCTTCGGCTTGTTCAACGCCTCGTTGTTCGCGGCCTCGATCCTGCCGCTCTCCACCGCCTATACCGTGTGCGAGGGGCTGGGTCTGGAATCCGGCATCGACAAAAAGTTCTCGGAAGCGCCCGCCTTCTACTGGCTCTACACTGCCCTGATCGTAGCCGGCGCGGGTGTGATCCTCTGGCCCGACTTTCCCCTGCTGAAAATCACGGTTCTCTCGCAGGTCGTGAACGGCGTGCTGCTGCCCTTTGTGCTCTTCTTCATGATCAAGCTGGTGAACAAGAAAGACCTAATGGGGAATCACGTCAACTCGCGCCTGTATAACGGGGTCGCCTGGGTCACGGCCGGTGGAACTGCGCTGCTCACGTTGGTTTTAGTGTGGATGAGCTGAAACGGCGGACCACGTTAGGCGTGCTGGGGCAGGATCTTGCCTGCTGCGATGTCCTTCACCAGCTCCAGGTCGGCTTCGAGGAAGTCATAGGAAGGCAGGGCCGCGCGGTCCACCCACTGCACGTCGCGGAAGATGCGGTTCTCCGGCTCGCCCTCGTAGTGCTCCACCAGGAAGAAGCGCAGCTCGACGGCGGCGCCGCTCGCATAGGTGTGACGCAGCCGCGCCACCTCGTCGCCCACCCGCGCCTGGATGCCCAGCTCCTCCTCCAGTTCGCGCACCAGGCCGTCGCGCGGCTGCTCGCCGCGCTCGATCTTGCCGCCCGGGAACTCCCACTTCAGCGGCATGGACTGGTACTGCGTGCGCTGGCAGATGAGCAGCTTGCCGTTGCGAACGATGAGCGCCGCAGCCACTTGCTTCATGCGGCGTTCTTCTCGAGGTAGTGCCCGATGATGGCCGCGCTTCTCTCGACTAGGGCGCGGTCTTCCGGGCCGAACGCGGCGGGGGTATGGCTGTCGATATCGATTTCGCCCGCTACCCGGCCGTGGACGAACACCGGAGCCACGATCTCCGAGCGCGTTTCCAGCGAGCACGCCAGGTAGCGGGGATCGGCGTACACGTCGTCCACGACTAGTGTTTGCCCGCTGGCCGCTGCCGCCCCGCAGATGCCTTGGTCCAGCGGGATACGCTTGTGCGGTGTGTCGGCGCCGACGAACGGGCCCAGCACCAGGGTCTTGGGATCGGCGGGATCGAGCATGTAGAAACCCACCCAGTTGTATGCGGGAAGGCGCGCCAGGCGCTCCACCACAGCGCGCATCAATTCCTGCGACGATTTCGCAGCGGTCCCCAGGCGTTCCAGTTCGGCCAGAAGCTCTTCGTGCCGGGTGGCCACGGACATATGGTTTATTTAACCACACCGCTGGAAAAGGCAGCCTGTGGATTGCTGTGGAACGCAAGCGGCCGGCCGCACACTTACGACGCTTCCATGCGCCGCACGCGGGCGGGCAACTTCGGGAAAATTTCGGGGTGGAGGATGGCGGCGAGTGCTCGCAGTCCCATCAGCAGAGTCGTGGCGGGCGTATTCAGGTACTCGTCAGGAATGCAGAAGACGCGGCGGTTGCGCGCGGCGCTGGTCTGCTGCCAGCCACGGTCGCGGATGATCTTCTCGAGCGGCACACGGTCGCCTGCCCCGCACCAGGCGGCGACGATCACTTCGGGATCTTGGGCAGCGACGCTCGCCGCCTCGGTCTTTGCCCCCGGCTCTCCCAGGAACTCGCCCCCGGCCGCCTCCACCAGCTCCGCCACCCAGCGCTGCGAGCGGATGATGGGCTTGCCCCACTCCTCGCAGAAGACGTGCGGCCGAGTGAGACCTGCGGTCTTTGCCCGGACTGCGGCGACCTCACGCTCGAGGTCGTCAATCATCCGGCGGCCGTTTTCGGCTGCGCCCATCACGCCGGCAAGGGCGGCGATGTCGCGGCAAACGTCTTGCAGCGTCCGGGGCGCAAACGCCAGGAACGGAACGCCGGCGCGCAGGATCTCCTCCAGCGCCTCCGCGCGGTAGGGAACCGACGCAACGACCAGATCCGGGCGGGCGGCGCGGATCTCCTCGGCCTGCGCCGACCACGAGTCCTGCACAACCATGCGCCCGTTGCCGGCGGCTTCGGGGCATACGTCCACGCACCACTTCGTGCACGCCACCACGCGGTCCAGCAGTCCCAGCCCGGCCATGGTCACCGTGGCGCTGGGCTGCAGGCAGACAACGCGACGGGGTGTGAGGTCCTGCGGCATCGCTCCCAGTATAAGGACAGGCGGAGCGCTTCAGGCGGCGGGCGCATCGCCCACCCGGAAGCGCTCCAGTTCGGCAATCTCCGTTTCGGGCAGCCGCTGCCAGCGGTGCTTCAGGTACGCCCACGGAATGTGGAACAACTGCACCTTCGGGCTGAACTTGGCCGAGGAGTGGATCCAGCAGGAATGCGTGCACCAGCATTGGTCGCCGGGGATGGACCGGACGTCGCGCTGCATGGCGTCGGAGGCCAGCGCTGCGCCCAGATCGCAATCGAAGTCCTGCACGCGGCCCAGTTTCGCTCGCAGCTCGCAGGAGCGGAAATGTCCGTCGTGGTCGATGACCAGGGTGGTCTGTCCGGCAGTGCAGGGCATGGGCCAGGCGCGGTTGCCGTAGTGATTCTGCTGGTGAAGCTCGAAGTGGAAGCGCACGTGGCCAAGGTAGTAAAGCCGGGCGAACTGCCGTGCCGGCCATGCAAGATGGGCGAAGAGCTTTTCCGCATAGCGCTCGTGGATCCACATCAACCGCTGGTGCAAAAGTCGGAGTTCGTCGCGGTCCAGGCGCTTCAGCTTCGGGTCCATGGGATTGCCGCGGATGATCTCGAAGTAATGCCCGTCGCTTTCAGTCTCGGCCAGCATCCTCAGGCCGAGCGCGACAAGTTCCTGGTAGTTTTCGGCGGTCACGCAACTCACCACGTTGCGCCGAAGGCGGCGCACGCCCTTCCACCTGCGCGCCGCCAGGTCGATCGTGGCCAGCGTCTTGTGGAAGTTGTTGGGGACGCCGCGGATGGCGTCGTGTGTGTTGGCCAGCCCGTCGAGCGAGAAGTTCAGGTCGATGGTCAGCTCGGGACAGCGCTCCAGCACCCGGTCCATCACCTGCTCGAGCTTCGCCGGCAGCAGGCCGTTGGTCGGCAGGTTGACGTGCCTCACGCCGTTGTTCCCATAGAACAGCTCGATGATCTCCGCCAGTTCCTTGCGCAGGAAGGGCTCGCCGCCCGAGAGCCACAGCTTGTGAAAGGGAGGAGCCGTCCGGCTCAGGCGCTCGATCTGCTCGAAGGTGAGGTCGCGCCCCTGGTTGAGTTCGTCCCAGTAGAAGCACGTGCGGCAGAGCGAGTTGCAGGTGGAGGTGACGAACAGGAAGACGGACTCCAGCCGCCGGGGCCGGAACACACCTTTGGCGAACTCCAAATAGCGCACGCCCACCTGCGCATTATAGAAGCGGCACTGAGCAGTTAGCACTTGGCACCTAGCCGGCCAAGGGCCTGGTCAGTTCCCCTATTTGCGAGTGAACGTCGTTTCCCGATTGACGGCCAAATGCCAACTGCCAAGTGCCAATTGCTAGAATCACGTCATGTATTCGCCGCAACTTCTCGACCACTTCGAGCACCCGCGCAACGTGGGCGAGATCGCCGACGCCGATGCGCGCGCCGAAGTCGAGAACCCCGCCTGCGGCGACCTCATGCTGCTGACGCTCAAGGTAGTAGACGGCCGCATCATGGACGTCCGCTACCGCACCCGTGGCTGCGTACCCTCTATCGCGTGCGGTTCGCTCCTGACGGAATGGCTGCGCGGCAAGTCGCTGGCCGAAGCCCGCGCCCTGCGCCGCGAGCAGATCGTGGAGGGCATCGGCGGGCTGCCGAACGAATCCCTGCATGCCAGCCATCTGGTGGTGGACGCTCTGCGCGCCGCCCTCAGTAGCCTGCGTCAGTGAGTCCGGTAGATGGTCCAACCGCGCTCGCGAGCTACCTTCTCCAGCTCCGGTCGCGGATTGATTGCGAACGCGTGCCGCGCCATCTCCAACATCGCCAGATCGTGCAGAGTGTTGCCGAAGGCAGCATCGAGCGCGGTTACACCGGCCTCGCGTAACGCCTGCGCCTTGGCTGCGCCGGTGGGGACGCGGATCAGCCGGTCCGTCACCCGGCCGTTTTCGACCACAGCACTGGCCGCGAGCACGCGATCGGCGGCAATGCCCAAGCGGCGTGCGCCTGCTCGCACTACCCACTCCGCAGTGGAAGACACGGCCCACACTTCGCGACCCGTGTCGCGCAGCCCTGCCAACAGCTCCCGCATCTCGGAGAAAATTCGTGGCTCGACGACCTCAGCGAAGAACTCCTCCGCCGCCTGCGCCACCATGCGTTCCTCCAGTCCCCTGTGCAGCGTGACCATCTCGCCACACATCACGGCCTCATCCACGCGGCCTTCCTCGTAGATGGAATAACGCTTGCGCGCCCGGGCCGCGACCTCGGGCGGAAGCAGGCCGCGGTCGAGTTCCCAGTAGAAAAAGTCCGCGCCGGCGTCGCCCAACCACAAGGTGCCATCGCAGTCGAACGCGGCGTTTGCCGGATTCAGCGCTAGGACGGATGCGATAAAGTCGCGAGCGGCTAGGCAACGGTTTTCTTGCAATCGATGTCTTTCTCTGCGATCTCGGTGGTCTCTGCGTTGAAGCTGTCAGGAAGCTGCCCGTCGCGCGTCATCTTCCGGGCTGTCCACATCGAAAGTCACCATTGGGTCCGACACGGCTACGTACTCGATGCGGTCAAGCAACGAATGCTCCACCTCGCGCGCGGTCGAGTTGACCGGGGCCTGCAGGAACGCCTCGATCATCTCCCTCCCGACGACCAGCGGATGCCCGTGCTTGCCGTTGTGCTCGGGCACCACGGCCCAGCGTCCCCGGCCGGCGGCGTGCAGGAAAGCCTGCCGCAGTTGGGCGATGGTCGCCTCCGCCACCGGGGGGCGGTCCACTAGCATCACGATGGCGGCGTCCCGCCCGCGGTTCAGGACTTCGCGCAGCCCGGCCTGCAGCGAGCCGAACTGCCCGCGCTCCGGCTCCGGGTTTTCCACCAGGAAGGCCCCGGCGGCATAGACGACGGGACTGAGCAACTCGGCATTGCGACCCACCACCACCAGGACCATATCGGTGTGCGGGCGCAGCGCCTCGATCGCCCCCGCCAGGAAAGTGCGGCCTCCGTAGGTCAGCAGAGCCTTGTCGCGGCCATCGCGCGACTCCCCCGCCGCCAGTACCACGCCGCAGAAGCTGGGCGCTATCGCCATGCCAGAACATTAACAGAGGTGCCGGGAATCGTGTAGGGAAGAGTAAGTTGAGAGTACCGAGTACCGAGTTGCGAGTCGCCGGACGAAAAGCTAGAAGCTAGGAGCTTTCTTCCGCCACATCCTGCTCGACGGCCGGAGTGGCTTCGTCGGCAGATTTCTTCTGCTTTGACCAGCGGAGGTGGGGCAGCGGAATCTCTGCCTTGCGGCGGACGGCGATCAGCTCGGCCACAATCGCGACCGCAATCTCTTCCGGCGCGATGGCCCCGATGTCCAGGCCCACAGGCGAGTACACGCGTTCCAGCTTCTCGCGGGCCACGCCCTGCCGTTCCAGTTCGCGGCAGATAGCAATCATCTTGCGCCGTGAGCCGATCATGCCCACGTACCGCGCCCGCGTCTCCACCGCCCAGCGCAGCACCCGCATGTCGTCCCGATGCCCGCGGGTGACGATGACGATGTACGAAGATTCGTTGGGCTCCAGACGCGCCATCACCTGTTCGAAGTCCTCGGCGTGGATCTGGTCGGCTTCGGGGAAGCGCTCCCGATTGGCGTAGGCCTCGCGGTCGTCGGTCACCACGACTTCGAAACCGGCGATGCGCGCCACTTTCGCCAGGTGCTGCCCCACATGCCCGGCGCCGAACAGGTAGAGCGTGGCCGGTGGCAGCACCGGCTCCACGAACACTTCCAGCGTCCCGCCGCACACCAGGCCGGAGTCATACTTGGGGTCGGCGTTCAGGTTGAAAGTCAGCGTGCGCGGCTTCTCGCTCTCCATCACCTCGCGCGCCGCCTGCCACACCTCGCCCTCCACGCAGCCGCCGCCGATCGTGCCCACGATCGACCCGTCATCGCGCACCAGCATCTTGGCGGTGCGGAACGAAGGAATGGAGCCGCGCACGTTCACGATGGTCGCCAGTGCCCCTTTGCGCCCTTCGCGCCTCAGCCGCACGATCTCTTCGTAGAGGTCCATGATTGCTGACCTGCTGTTTACCGCTTGATTATGGGCGCAGGGAGCGGGCAAGTCAAAGCGACGGGCAGCACTCAGCAATTGGCACTTAGCATTTAGCCCTTGGACGTCGCAACTGAACCGCAGTGCCTAATTGCCAAGTGCCAACTGCCAATTGCTAGCCCCCATTTCTCCGTGCCTCCGTGTCTCCGTGGTAGATTTTTTCTGTTGCGCTTACACGAAGGAGCCCCTCATGAAAGCCGTCCGCTTCCACCAGTTCGGAGGTCCGGAAGTCCTGAAGTACGAGGACGTGCCCGATCCCGTCCTGCGCAAGGACCAGGTGCTGGTGCGGGTGAAGGCCTGCGCGATGAACCACCTCGACCTTTGGGTGCGGAAAGGACTGCCGGGCGTGAACCTGCCGCACATCAACGGCTCGGACGTCTCGGGTGAGATTGTCGAGGTCGGCGAATACGTTTCCAGCCTCAAAGCGGGCCAGCGGGTGGTGCTCGCGCCCATGGTCTACTGCGGGCAGTGCGCCTACTGCGCAGGTGGCCGCCAGAACCTGTGTGCGCAGTTCACCGTGCTGGGCAACCGTGTCGATGGCGGCAACTGCGAACTGGTGGCCGTCAACCCCGTGAACGTTATCCCGGTGCCCTCCGAGGCAGTCACGCTCACCTGGGATGAACTCGCGAGCCTTCCGCTGGTGTTCCTCACGGCGTGGCACATGCTGGTCGGTCTGGCCCGCATCCAGCCGGGCGAGATGGTGCTGGTGCTGGGCGCAAGCTCCGGCATCGGCACTGCGGCCATCCAGATCTGCAAGCTGTTCCGCGCGCGCGTCATCGCCACTGCGGGCAGCGAGGCCAAGCTTGAACGCGCCCGCGACCTGGGCGCCGACTACACCATTGACCACTACCAGCAGACCATCTCCGAAGAGGTGAAGAAGATCACCGCCAAGGCGGGCGTGGACTTGGTCTTCGAGCACGTGGGCAAGGCCACTTGGCTGGAGAGCATGAAGTCGCTTAAGCCCGGCGGGCGCATCGTCACCTGCGGCGCCACCACCGGCCCCGAAGCCCAGTTCGACCTGCGCTTCATGTACTCGCGCCAGTTGCAGTTCCTGGGCTCCTACATGGGTACCATGGGCGAGCTGCACGCCGTGCTCGGCCACGTCTTCAAAGGACGACTGAAGCCCGTGGTCGACAAAAGCTTCCCGCTGCGCGAGGTCCGTGCCGCCCACGAACGCATGGAGAAGAGCGAGCACTTCGGGAAAATCGTGCTGAATCCCTAGGGAGGTTATTCGCAGGCTTTTCGGTGGTCCGGGCTCTAGCCCGGGTACAAGGGTCGCTAGCCTCGGGCATAGGCCCGGCGTAACAACGCGGCTACAGTCGACAGCGTTCGAAGGTTTCTCGGTGGGAGAGCTGGGCTTTAACCCGCGCACACGGGCCCCTAGCCAGGCTTCAAGAGGTTATTCGGCTCTGTTGACATCCTGTCTTGAAAGGGCGCGGCTTCAGCCGCGCCGCAAGGGGTCCCAGATGAATTGTCATCCCGAGGGCCCGCGAGGGAGCGACGCGGACCGAGCGGGCCCGCGGAACCTTGGTTTTTCCTCCGTTTCCTGCCAAGACCCCGGTGGAGGATGTCTAAAAGCCTGGCTCTCCCACCGGCAAGTTGGACTATGCTTGCTCCGTCGACATTTTGCCAGCTTGCGCCTAGCCAGCGACCACGGGTGCTCGCTAGAATGAACACATGGACGACCGCGATCGAGCCCGGCATCCCATCGGAGGAGCCACCGCGCCCTCTCCCTTGCCTGAGCTTTCTCTGGGTTCCGACCAGCCCGAAGGCGTCATCCTCACCCAGCTCGACAATGCCGTGAACTGGGTGCGCAAGAATTCGCTGTGGCCCATGACCTTCGGCCTGGCCTGCTGCGCCATCGAGATGATGTCCATGGGCGCTTCGCGTTTCGACATCGCCCGTTTCGGCGCCGAGGTCTTCCGCCCTTCGCCCCGGCAGGCCGACCTGATGATCATCGCCGGCCGCGTCTCGCAGAAGATGGCCCCGGTCATCCGCCAGCTTTGGGAGCAGATGCCCGAGCCTAAGTGGGTCATCTCCATGGGCGCTTGCGCCACCTCGGGTGGCGTGTTCAACAACTACGCCCTGGTTCAGGGCGTGAACCAGGTCATTCCCGTGGACGTGTACGTCCCCGGCTGCCCGCCGCGCCCGGAGCAACTCATCTACGCCATCACCCTCCTGCAGCAGAAGATTCAGAACGAGCGCGGCTCGTTCAAGCGGGCGCTGAACCTGGCCTGACGGCATTTGGTAATTTCGTAATTTGGTAGTTGGGTAATCTCTTGCCCGAGGCGGGCCTTCGCGTGCAGTGGCATTGCCAATGACCACATCACCAAATTTGCCGTTTACCAAATTTCCGAATTCCCTCCCTGTGGTACAACTCTGAGCCGTGCCCCGCGCCATCACCGCCACTGCGCCCTGCCGCGCCGATCTCGCCGGCGGCACCATGGACATCTGGCCGCTCTACCTGTTCCATGCCGGCGCGGTGACGGTGAATTTTGCGCTTACTACGCTCACTCGGTGCACGATCGCCGCGTTGCCCGGGAAGACAATCCACCTGCGGTCGCTCGACACGGGCAGGGAACAGCGCTTCGCCTCGCTCGACGCGCTCCTGCGCGCCCGCACGTCCCAGCATCCGCTGGCCGCACATCTGGTGCGCTTTTTCCGTCCTCGCGGCGGATTCCGGTTGGAAACGGACTCCGCTTCGCCCGCGGGCGCCGGTATCTCCGGTTCCTCCGCGCTGATGATTGCCACTGCCGCAGCTCTGGCGCGATTCACGGGACGCAGCCTCGGGCGCGAAGCCCTGCGCGTTCTCGCGCAAAACGTCGAAGCGCAGCTCATCGGCGTCCCTACCGGCTGCCAGGATTACTACCCGGCGCTCTATGGCGGCGTGAACGCCATCCATCTGGACGCCGACGGCGTCCATCGCCACGCGCTGCCCGTGGCCGCCGCCGAGCTGGACGCCCGTTTCCTGCTGGCCTACACCGGCGCGCCGCGCCAGTCCGGCGTCAATAACTGGGAGGTCTTCAAGGCCCACCTCGATGGCGACCGGCGCGTGTTCCGCAACTTCGAGGAGATTGCAGCCATCGCCCGCGCCATGCGTGACGCCCTGACCGCGCGCGACTGGGACTCGGTGGCGCGCCTGTTGGCCGCGGAATGGAAGCTGCGCAAGACCAATGCCCCCGCCATCACCACACCCTTGATCGAGCGCCTGATTGCTGTCGCTCGCCGCCATGGCGCTCGGGCCGCCAAGGTGTGCGGCGCCGGCGGCGGCGGCTGCGTCCTGTTCCTCATGGAGCCTGGCGCGCGTCGCGGCGTGGCCGCCGCTCTCGCCGACCACGGCGCAGTCATGCTGCCGGCGCGGGTCGCCCGTCGCGGGCTCCAGGTGCGCACGAAAGGATAGGCAGAATGCAGATTCTTCCCGCTCACGGCGGCTTTCCTCCCGGCGGACTCTTCCGTGCGCCCGATGGCCGCCTGCGTCCCAGTTGGCGCTTCGTCCTCGCGGCCATCGTTTTCGTTCTGGCCAACATCCTGGCCGGCATCGCCGCCAGCGTCGTCGCGCGCGCGGCGGGCTGGACCTCGATCGGGGCGGCGGAGGCCGTATACCGTCCGCTGGCTCTGGCCCTTTCGCTCGCGGCCTTCTGCGCCATGCTGCGCCTGCTCGATCAGGTGGAGGGCAGTCCTTTGGCTGCCATGGGTCTGGGTGTGGACCGTCCTTGGCTGCGCGAGAGCCTGATTGGAACTGCGCTCGGAGCCGGCATGATTGCGCTGGCCGTCGGCGCCATCGCCGCACTGGGCCACCTCAGGTTCGAGGTCATTGCTGGACCAGCCGTGGTTTGGTTTGTGATTGTCGATCTGTGGGTGCTCCTCACCGCGGCCATGTTGGAAGAAGTGGCCTTCCGCGGCTATCCCTTCCAGCGTCTGGTGGAAGCCATCGGCGCGGTTGGGGCGATTGTGTTTTTTTCGGCGCTGTTCGGTCTGGTCCACGCCGGCAATCCCCATGCGAAGCTGCTGGGCTGGGGAACATGGAATACCATCTTCATCGGGGCCGTATTGGCGCTCGCCTATCTGCGCACCGGCGGTTTGTGGATGCCGTGGGGCATCCACTTCGGCTGGAATGCCGCTCTGGGCCTGGTATTCGGACTGCCGGTGAGCGGCGTCACCCAGTTCGCCGTCGTCGTGCGTGGCACGGCCGAAGGACCACTCTGGCTCACCGGCGGCGGCTACGGCATCGAGGCCAGCGCCACCGGCGCTCTGGTCATTGCCCTGGGACTGCTCGTGCTTGTGCGGCTGACGCCTCCCAGACCGTCCGTTTCGTCCCTGCAAACCGGGTCGCTGGCGCCAGCCACTCCCACCCCAGGCCCGTAGGCACTTGAAAAACTTCCTGCTCAGGCGAATCATTAGGGAGGAAGCGGCGTCATGGCCTCCTCGCGCCATATCCTCGTTGCCTGCCTGCTGGCTCCTCTCCTCGTGGCCCCGGCCGCTGCCGATCAGAAGCCCGGACGGCTGACCAAAGAGCAGCGCTTCGACTTGCTGCGCGGCCTCAGTTCCGAACTCGTCTACGTGCGCAAGCCGTTCCCCATGGGCCAGAAGGGACTGGTGCTCCGCCCCGACGGGACGCTGGCTCCCTCGGAGAGGGAACTGGGCCAGGCGCTGATGAAGCACGGCGTCGCCGCCAAGCCCGGCGACCGCGCCCGCATCACCAAGATGGAGATCCGCGACGACAACATCGTCTTTGAGATCAACGGCGGTCCGGTCAAGAAGAAGAAGTGGTACCAGCGCATCCAGCTCCAGGGCGCAGCCGGTTCGGCGCCGGTCGCCCAGGCGCCGCCCGATTTCTCTCCCGGTTCCATGGTGGTGCTGCAGTTCAAGGGCTACGTGCCCAGCCTTACCGTGGACCAGGTCAAGGAACTGCTGAAGCCGGTTTTTGACTTTTCCTCCCACAGCCCGTTGCAGGCTTATGTAGATACCCTTCCGCCCAAGGCCAAGGAGGCCATCCTCAAGCACGAGGTTCTGGTGGGCATGAACCGCGAAATGGTCACTTTCTCCAAGGGGCGGCCGCCGCGCAAGATCCGCGAGAAGGAAGCCGACATCGAGTACGAAGAGTGGATTTACGGCCAGCCGCCGCAGGATGTGGAGTTCATCCGCTTCGTGGGCGATGAAGTGGTGCAGGTCAAGACCATGAAGATGACCGGCGAGAAGATCGTCCGCACGGAGAAAGAAGTCGACGTGAGGCCGGAGGGAGCGACGGAAGTGGCCGCGCAGAACCCCGAGGCCCAACCCAAGCCCGCGGCCCAGCCGCAGAAGCAGCCCACGCTGCGCCGCGCGGGTGAGGCGCCCATCGACCAGCCCGACAACACCGGCGGGGGCCCCGTCATCCTTCCCGAGCCCGGCCCGAACGATCCCGCCGGCCGCCTGCCCGGGCCCGGCCCCAATCCGCAATAACTCCGGCTTCCGGCAAACTGCCTCGCAACTTGGTTGCGCCCCAGCCGCGGGGTACACTGAATGGGTGAAGATCGCCCTCGGCCAGATCAACCCTACGGTCGGCGACTTCGCGGGTAACGCCGCCAGGATCATCGAGTTTTCACGCCGCGCGCAAGCCGCCGGCGCCGGCCTGATCCTCTTCCCGGAACTTTCCGTCTGCGGCTATCCGCCGCGTGACCTGGTCGAGCGGCCGGCTTTCGTCGCCCGCAACCAGGAGACAGTGGAGCGCATCGCCGCCGAAACGCGCGGCATCGCCGTGATTTGCGGCGCGGTCACGCCCGCCGAAGCCGAGACCGGCAAACCCGTCATGAACTCGGCCCTGCTGCTGGAGAACGGCGCGGTGCGTTTCCAGCAGTCCAAGATGCTGCTGCCCACCTACGACGTCTTCGACGAATGGCGCAACTTCGCGCCCGCCCGCCGCCAGGACCTGTTCGACTTTTGCGGCCGCCGCATGGCGCTCACCATCTGCGAGGACGCCTGGAACGACAAGCACTTCTGGCGCCGCCGCCTGTACAACGTCGACCCGGTCGAAGAGCTGATGCGCGCCGGCGGCAACTTCATCCTCAACATCAGCGCCTCTCCTTTCTGGGAGGGGAAGCGCGAGCTGCGCCGGCGCATGCTCCAGGCCATCGCTACCCAGCACCGGGCGCCGGTGGTGATGGTGAACCAGGTGGGCGGCAACGACAGCCTCATCTTCGACGGCTCCAGCTTCGTGCTTGACCGCGACGGCCAGGTGGTTGCTCAGGCCGCATCATTCGAAGAAGACCTTGTCGTGTTCGACACCGAAACCATGACCGGCGACAGGCGCGCCCAGATCGAGGGCGATGACGCGGCCGCCTGGTCTGCGCTCATCCTGGGCACGCGCGACTACATGCGCAAGTGCGGCTTCCAGAGCGCGCTGGTCGGGCTGAGCGGCGGCATCGACTCGGCGCTCACCGCCTGCATCGCCGTCGAGGCCGTCGGCGCACGAAACGTGCTGGGCGTGGGCATGCCCGGGCCGTATTCTTCCCAGGGCTCGATTGAAGACGCGCGCGCGTTGGCGAAGAATCTCGGCATCCGCTTCGAAGTTCTGCCCATCACGCCGATCTTCGAATCCTTCCGCGCCTGCCTGAAAGACGTCTTCGCCGGCCGCCCCGAAGACATCACGGAAGAAAACATCCAGGCACGCGTCCGCGGCACGCTGCTGATGGCGCTCTCGAACAAGTTCGGCTCCATCGTGCTCTCCACCGGCAACAAGAGCGAGCTGGGCGTGGGCTACTGCACCCTCTACGGCGACATGGTGGGCGGCCTGGCCGTGCTCTCCGACGTCCCCAAGACCCAGGTCTACCGTCTGGCCCGCTATGTGAACTCGCGCCGCCCGCTCATCCCGCAGGCCACTATCGACAAGCCACCCTCGGCCGAGCTGCGCCCCGACCAGAAAGACACCGACAGCCTGCCGCCCTACGAAGTGCTGGACGCCATCCTCGAAGACTACGTCGAGGACAACCACAGCGCCGAGCAGATCGCCCGCGAGCGCGGTTTCGACCCGGCGCTGATCGCCAAAGTCCTGGCCATGGTGGACCGCGCCGAGTACAAGCGCCAGCAGGCCGCGCCCGGATTGAAGATCTCGCCCAAGGCCTTCGGCTTCGGCCGCCGCTTCCCCATCGCCCAGAAATCGGAGCAGCGGTAAGCTGTCCGACAAGGGGGATTGACGTCGGAGTTAATCCGTGCTGGGTTACCCCTCCCCCCCTATAGGCCTCCAATGGAATCATCGGGTTACGGGCCGAGATCCCGGCGGGTCCCGGGATCTAAAGGACTTAGAGGCAAAGTCTCTGAAACAAAGGGGTTAGCAGTTCCGGTTCTCCTCCTCGATTCTCATAGTGATATTCACACTTGGTCATTAAATCACATAGAAAACGACCTGTCAAGTGCTAATTCGTTCGGCGCAAGGGCTGTGTTCCGATAGCGGAACAAAAACCGGGGTGGGTGTAGCAAGGGTCAGAAATTGGAGTAGGGTGGCGCGCAATCTTCGGCCGTCGAAAGGGTGAGCCATGCCACGAGTGGCTATCGGGGCCCTGCTGATTCTAGTTTTCGTTTCCTACGTCCTGGTTTCATCGCCTCCCGAAACCGTGTCGGCGCAGGGGTATGGCGGCAACCTGGAGGAACTGAAGCCGTACCTGCACTTTCTGGCGGAGTTCGGCCAGCGGCGGAGGGCGAACATCTACTTCCCCAACGAGCAGTCGATCTTCTATGGCGCGCAGGTGAACTTCGTGAACGTAGGACGCGGGAACCTGACGTTTGTCAGGCGCGACCTCGTGACCGTGGGCCGGATGCCACTCGTAATAGCACGGGTCCATGACTCGGCCGGGCGGGGCAGCGTAGAGTTCGGGCCGGGCTGGCATTTGTCAGCGGCGGAAACCATCGAGATGAGAAACGGAATCGCGACTTTGTTCAGCGAGACGGGCGTGGAAGTCCGGTTTGCCGAATCTGGCAACGAATTCGTGCTCTCACCGGACTTGCCCTCTGACCATGTTCGGCTGACCAGGAGCGAGACTGGAACGCTGGTGAGCCGGATGCGCACCGGGCAGGTCCGCGAGTATTCGCTGATAGGAAATGTGTACCGACTGACAAAGGTAGCAGATCGTAATGGAAACGAGGTGCGACTGATCTACGCCGGTGGTTTGCTGTCACGGATAGAGAATCCCGGGCATTTTGCGGAGTTGGTACGCAACGCTGCCGGGCGGGTGGTGGAGGTTCGGGATGATGCGAATCGCCGGGTTTTGTACGGCTATGACGACAAAGGATTGCTGACGCAGGCGACGGATTTGGGCGGCAACCTCTGGACCTACCAATACACCGGCCAGGACTTGCTGCATCGCGCAGTTGATCCGCTGGGCCGGGAGAATTTCAAGGTGTGGTATATGTCCGACCGACGGGTACAGGCCGTGGACCTGCCTTCGGGCCGGATTAGCTATACCTACGACGATGCCGCGCGGGCGACGACGGTGGTCGACCGGAAGAGCCTGACCAGCCGCTACTTTCAGAATGCAGAGGGAATCACGACCAGAATCGTTAACGCCTTGGGTGAAGAGACGGCCATCGGCCTAGATGCCGCTCACAACGTCACGGAGATTCGCCAGAATGGCCAGTTGCAGCATCAGCTTGAGTACGACGGCGAGCATCGGCTGATCTTCCGACGGAACTTGCTCGGAGGAGAGACAACCGCCCAATATCAGTACGACGCCATGGGCAACTTGAGCCGCATCACACTGAGCGACGGCTCTCAAGCTGCGTTTGAGTACGACGCACGAGGGAACCTGGCGAGCGCCTCGGATGGCGAAGGGCAGCGGGGGTATCAGTACTCGACGACGGGTGAGATGACAGAGTTTCACCAAGGCGAAAGCTACCTGGCGCTGGAATACACCGCAGACGGGCTGGTATCGGCAGCGGAGGATGAGCCGGGGTACCGGACGACGTTCCGGTACAGCCCGACGGGCCGGCCGCTGGAGATCAACTTTGGGAACGGGACAACCGTGGGGATGGAGTTCGACAGCCTGGGGCTAAGGCGGAGGCAGGAGTACAGCAACGGCGGGCGCGTGGACTATTGGTACGACCCGGCGGGCAACCTCACCGAAATCAAGGTCTTCAATGCGGACGGCTCGCAGACGGGGCAGAAGCTCTTGCTCGACGGGTCTTACCAGATTGTGAAGCAAACCCTGTCGAGCGGCGGCGAATACACCTTCCAATACGACAAGAACGGCAATCTCACCGAAGCCCGGTCGGCCACGTCTGTGGCCCGGTTCGAGTACGACGCGCTGAACCGGCTGACGGTGGTGGTGACGCCGGAGGGCCAGCGTCTGACGTACAGCTACGG
>DATMAB010000023.1 GCA_035573675.1 Terriglobales bacterium | reverse complement strand
GGCGGCGGAGCCCGCCACTTCGCCTACCCTTGCCTCTTTCCTCCTTCGGAGGGCACGACTTCAGTCGTGCCGTACAGCCTCCTTCTCATCCAGGGGCTTTAGCCCCTGCGGGGGGGGCCGCAATGCTGTTCCTTGTTTCTCCCTTCATCACCCTCGCCACGGTCGCGACATACACGCTTCTCGCGCCCGCGCGACGCAGCACCCGTGCGCACTCCGAGGCCGTGGTGCCGGTCGTAAACACGTCATCGACGACCACGACATCCCGTCCCTTGACCGCCTCCGGCCGCGGCACCGCAAACGCTCCCCGCAGGTTGGCGCGACGCTGATGCCGCGTCAGCCCGGTCTGCGACTGCGTCGGTCGCACACGCCGGAGTGCGCCGGCATCCAACTCCACTTTCTCCCAGGCCCGGTTGCGGCTCCGCAACCGGTGCAGCGCCGCCCGCGCGATGCGTTCCGCCTGGTTGAATCCCCGCTCCCGCACCCTCACGTTGTCGAGAGGCACCGGCACGGCCACCGGACGCTCCGTCAACTCCGCTCCCAACTCTTCCATCGCTCCCGCCAGGAAGCGCCCCAGCGCATCCGCCGTCGGCAGCACTCGTTCATATTTTAGAAGATGAATCAATTCGCGGAGGTTGCCGTCGTAGCCTCCGAACGCCACCGCCTTCACGTAGGGCGGCGCAACCCGCCCGCACATGCCGCACAAGGGCACCCGGGCCGCCGCTGCATGGGGGCTGAACAACCGCTCGCCGCACACCGTGCACACCGCTCCGGAGATTGGAACCACCTGGGCCAGGCAATCCGGGCATACCGGCAGGCGGGAAAGATTGCTGAGGGGGGCCTTGCAGAGACGGCAATCGGCGGGAAACAGCGTCGCGGCCAGGCTTTCCGCGGCCACGCCTATCAGCCCTGCCAGCGTACTTCGGCCCTTGGAGTTCAGGACCCGCGCGCGAATTAGGTCACTACTGCTGAAGACGACCCTCCGCCTACCGGACACCCGGCGGATAACAATTCAGTATACGACCGCTCTGCGCGCCCAAGCAATGTCGGCTGCCGAGCGTTCCGAGCCCTCCACTCTTCAAACCACCCATATATGCCGTCATCCTGAGCGACGGAGGGCTCGCGCGCGATCTAGCCAGCGCGGGAAGCCGGAGCGAAGGATCTCGGTCTAGTTCTCCGAACCGCCCCTCTCTGCTTGTCTCCTTACCGCGCCGCATGGTACCTTGCGCCCGCCGGATGCAACCAGCCGGGCGTTGCCCGGTTCCAACCATTCATCGCACCAGGAGGAAGCGTGGCCACAGCCACTGAAGCCAAGCCGGAAACCGCTTTCCAGCCCTACGTTCCCCCGAGCGACACCCGGGCCGAGTTCACGCCCCGCGCCATTCTCCTGGGAGCGTTCTTCGGCATCGTGTTCGGCGCAGTGACGGTCTACGTGGGCCTGCGCGCCGGCCTGACGGTTTCGGCCTCCATCCCCATCGCCGTGCTCTCCATCAGCGCGCTGCGCGCCTTTGGCCGCTCCACCATCCTGGAGAACAACATCGTACAAACTACGGGCTCGGCCGGCGAGTCCGTCGCCGCCGGCGTCATCTTCACCTTGCCCGCGCTCATCTTCCTGGGATTCCCGCTGGAGTACTCGCGCATCTTCCTGCTGGCGCTGATCGGCGGCTGGCTGGGCGTCTTCTTCATGATCCCGCTGCGCCGCCAGCTCATCGTCAAGGAACACGGCAACCTGCAGTATCCGGAAGGCACTGCCTGCGCCGACGTGCTCATCGCCGGCGACAAAGGCGGCTCGTTCGCCGGGCGCGTCTTCACCGGTCTCGGCCTCGGCAGCCTCTACACTCTGTTCCAGAACGAGAACATCTTCTCCGCCTGGCCGGGCACGCCCGAGTATCGCCCCCGCTGGCTGCCCGGCTCCGCCATTAAGGCCGACGCCACCTCCGAGTACATGGGCGTGGGCTACATCATCGGGCCGCGGGTCGCCGGCACCATCTTTGCCGGCGGCGTCATCTCCTGGCTGGTGCTGATGCCCGCCATCTACTTCTTCGGCTCGCGCGTGGTCGATCCCATCTATCCCGGCACCGTCCCCATCAAGGACATGGATCCCAATGCGCTCTGGATCACCTACATCCGGCCCATGGGTGCAGGCGCTGTGGCCGCCGCCGGGCTCATCACGCTGATGAAAACCATGCCGACCATCATCGCCGCTATCCGCGCCGGCGCTAAAGACCTGGGCGCGGGCGGCGAGGTCAGCACCCTGCGCACCGACCGCGATCTCTCCATGAAAGTCGCCCTTGGCGGCTCCGCTCTCATCCTCGCTTTCATGTGGGCCTTCCTGACGTTCAAGCCCGTTCCCGGCGCGCAGACTTCGCTGTTCGCCAATCTCATCGCCGCCGTCTGCGTGGTCGTGTTCGGCTTCCTGTTCGTCACCGTGTCCTCGCGCATCGTGGGCCTGATCGGTAGTTCCGCCAATCCCATCTCCGGCATGACCATCGCCACTCTCATGGCCACCTCCGCGATGTTCCTGGTGATGGGATGGACCGCCCCCGCCTTCGCCGCTCTGGCTATCACCATCGGCGGCGTGGTCTGCGTGGCGGCGGCCAACGCCGGCAACACCTCCCAGGACCTGAAGACCGGCTTCCTGGTGGGCGCCACGCCCTGGCGTCAGCAGGCTTCGCTGCTGGTGGGCGTGTTCGCCTCGGTGTTCGTCATCGGCATCACACTGATGGGCATGAACCGCGGCCTGGAAGAGTTCCGCGAGACTGTCATCGCGCTCGATGTGCAGAACCTGCCCTCGGGCGTGGCCGTGCAGTCCGAGTCCTTCGACCGTGAACACATCCGCATCATCAAGAGCGACCGCTCGGAGGTCGAAAAGGGCGGCCACACCTTCTGGCTGCTCAACGCTCTCGGCTCGCCCGTCCTGCCCGACGGCAAGTATCTCTACAACCCGCAAACGCAGCACATCGAGGTGCAGTGGATTCAGGGCATCGGCAGCGAGCGCGCCGCCGCGCCCCAGGCCCGCCTGATGTCCACCGTCATCAACGGCATCCTCACCCGCAAGCTCCCCTGGGGACTGGTGTTGCTGGGCGTCTTCCTGGTGATCGCCGTCGAGCTGCTCGGCATCCGATCGCTGGCTTTTGCCGTGGGCTCGTATCTTTCCATCGGGACCACGCTGGCCATCTTCTGCGGCGGGGTGATGCGCGCTCTGGTCGATCGCAAGACCGGCGCCGCCGGTGGTGGTCACGGCGAGAGCGAAGTGAGCCCGGGCTCGCTCTATGCCAGCGGGCTGATCGCCGCCGGTGGCATCGTCGGCCTGGCCGGCATCGCGCTGAAGCTCGCCGAAGCGCAGGAGTGGGCGCCCCGCAACGCTCTGCGCTTCGAGCGCTTCGGCATCACCTTCCTGCACCACGACTGGGTCTCCGTCGTGGCCTTCGCCCTGCTCGCGGCTTCGGTGTACCACTTCGCCCGCAAGCCTCTGGAGCGCGGGAAGTAGATCCAAGGCAAGGATCTCTGTGCTTCGCTGAACGGTGCCCCACGTTCGCGCCGCGTTTTTCGGCGCGCACGTGGGAAAAAACCGGCCGGGGCCGCCCCGCCCTTATCGGCCCCGCTCTCGGAGCGAATAGGGCGGGAATAAGGTGCCTGATTCTGCTTTTCTCTGCGCTCTCTGCCTTCTCCGCGACCTCTGCGTTACGTCCTCGCGTGAAACTGGAAACTCGAAACTTAAGGCGACTGCGCGGCGTCTGAGCCGCGCTCCGAAATCCTGAGCGCAGCGAAGGATCTGCCTTGCCGTTAGAATCCTTACGTGTCCATTCCCTCCAACATCGCCTCTCTCCACGACCGCATCGCCCACGCCGCCCGCCGCGCCGGCCGCGACCCGGCTTCCGTTTCGCTGATGGCCGTCACCAAAACGGTGGAGCCCGCGCGCATCCTCCAGGCTTACGACGCCGGCCTGCGTCTGTTCGGCGAGAATCGCGTGCAGGAGTTCGCCCACAAGGCCGCCGAACTTCCCTCACTCCCCGGGGCCGAGTGGCGCCTCATCGGCCATTTGCAGACCAACAAAGCCGCAAAAGCTGCGGAGCTCTTTCAGGGTGTGGACTCGCTCGACTCGATTCGCCTGGCGGAAAAACTTGACGCCGCCGCCCGGAAGCTCGGCCGCCGGATTCCCGTACTGCTCGAAGTCAATCTCGGCGGTGAAGCCTCGAAGTCCGGCCTCCCGCCCGACTCGCCCCAACTCGAAGCCCTTTTGCTCGCTGCCCCGCGCCTCGACGCGCTCGACTTCCGCGGCCTGATGGCCATCCCGCCCTTCACCGACGACCCCGAGGGCGCGCGTCCTTACTTCCGCCGTCTGCGCGAGCTGCGCGACACAATCGCGGAGCGCCGTTTGCCCGCCATCTCCATGAACGAACTCTCCATCGGCATGTCGCACGACTTCGAGGTGGCCATCGAGGAAGGCTCCACCTGCGTCCGCATCGGCACCGCCATTTTCGGCCCTCGCCCAATCGGCCCGGGTAACAGATGACCGTCGGGACTCGGTTTTCAAATGATTCAATGACTCAATGATTCAATCCCTATGATTCCCATCCGCCACACGCCCGCCGGCGCCACATTCGCCGTCAAGGTCCAGCCTCGTGCCCGGCGCAACGCCATCACCGGCACGGTCGGCGACGCCCTCAAGGTCGCCCTGACTGCCCCACCGCTTGAGGGCCGCGCCAACCAGGCTTTGGTGGAATTTCTGGCGGAATTTTTGAACGTGCCGCGCTCGTCCATTAAGATAGCTGCCGGCCAGAACAGCCGGCGCAAGGTCGTCTGTGTGAACGGCTTGTCCCCTGAGCAAGTCCGCTCGCGCCTGACGCAAGCGAGGACTTGATTGGCAACTGGCCACTGACCACTGGCCACTGATTCATGTCCTTCGCCCAGCGCCTCACGGAGGTCCGCGCCGGCTTCGACCGCCCCTTCTGGGTGGCCAACGTCACCGAGCTCTTCGAGCGCCTCTCCTACTATGCCGCGTTCGCCTCGCTCGCCCGCTACCTCCATGAGGTGCTCGAGTTCCCCACCCGGGAGGCCTCAAACCTCACCGGCCTCTTCGGCGGCCTGGTCTGGTTTCTGGCCGCGTTCGGAGGCGCTATCGCCGACCGCCTGGGCTTCCGACGCGCTCTCTCCCTCGCCTACTTCATTCTCAGCGTCGCGTACTTCCTGCTGGGCTCGATCGGAGCCCCCTGGCTCGCCCCGGTCCGCAACCTGGTGCCGCTCGGCGCACTGGTGACTTTCGTCCTGATGTTGCCGGCGCTGGGCATCGCGCTGGTCAAGCCTGCCGTGGTCGGCACCACGGCCCACGCTTCGCGCGAGAACGTCCGCTCCCTCGGCTATTCGATCTATTACACGCTGGTGAACATCGGTGGCGCTGCCGGGCCCTACGTCGCCTCCTGGGTGCACCAGCGCATGAGCGTCGAGAACGTGTTCCGCGTCGCCGCCCTGAGCGTCTTCCTGATGTTCTTCGCCGTGCTGCTCCTGTTCAAAGAGCCCCCGCGCTCCGGAGATTCTCGCCCCACCGACCTCCGCCAGACTGCCCGCAACTTCTGGACCGTGCTTTCCAACCCGCGCTTCATGGCTTTTCTGCTCATCTTCTCCGGCTACTGGATCGTCTTCTGGCAGGAGTTCATCATCCTGCCGCTCTACGTCGTCAAGTACGTGGACGCTCAAGCCGACACCGAACTGATGCTCACCGCCGGCCCGCTCACCGTCATTTCGCTCACCGTGGTCGTCAACTTCCTTATCCGCAAGCTACCCTCGTTCCACGCCATCACCCTGGGCACGCTGGTCTCCGCCCTGGCCTGGGTCATCCTTGCCGTCCACCCCACGGTGACCATGGCCTACGTCACGCTGGTCGTCGTGGCTCTGGGCGAGATCACGCAGGCCCCGCGCTACTACGAATACATCTCGCGCCTGGCTCCGCCCGGGCAGCAGGGCGCCTACCTGGGCTTTGCGTTTCTGCCCATCGGCATCGGCTCGCTGGCCGCCGGCTGGTTGGGCGGCAAGCTCCTGCATCAGTTCGGAGAACTGCAGCAGCAGCCGGAGCTCATCTGGTGGGCCGTCACCGGCGTCGGCGTGGCTACCGCTCTGCTGCTCTGGATCTACAACCGCATCGTCCAGCCGGAGGGGAACGCTCCCACGACGGCTGACCGGACGTAAGCACTAGCGATTGTCCGCTTCGTAGAGACGTTGCTTGCAACGTCTCCGAGACGCAGCAAGCTGCGTCTCTACGCCATCACTGTATCCAGCTAACGGTTCTGCCATCTGCCTTCTGCCCCCTGCCTCCTGCTTCCTGCCCCCTGCCTCCCGCGTCCTGTAAAATAGACATTTCGCCCATGGACCTGGCCGCCATCCAGTCTGCCCTCCGCGAGCAGAAACTCGACGCCTGGCTCTTCTATGACCACCACCATCGCGACCCCATCGCCTACCGCGTCCTCGGCCTCCCGGAGACGCTGATGGTGACCCGGCGCTGGTTCTATCTCATCCCCGCCCAAGGCGAGCCCGCGAAGCTGGTGCATCGCATCGAGGCCAGCCACCTCGACTCCCTGCCCGGCTCCAAACGTGAGTACTCCGCCTGGCAGGAGCTGTGGGAGAACCTCAAGGCGATGCTCGCGCCCTACCGCGTCATCGCCATGCAGTATTCGCCCAACAACCTGGTGCCCTACATCGGGCTCGTCGACGCCGGTACCATCGAGCTCATCCGCAGCTTCGGCAAGGAGATCTCGAGTTCTGGCGATCTCGTGGCCCGCTTCGAGGCCACCTGGTCCGAAGCCCAGATCCAGACGCACTACGCCGCCCGCGACAAGATCGACGCCATCACTGCCGCCGCCTTCCAGGAGATCGGGCGCCGCGTCCGCAACGGCGGCACTCACGAGTTCGAGATGCAGCAGTGGATCATGGAGGCCTTCCGGCGCGAAAACCTGGTTACCGAGGACCCGCCCATTGTCGGCGTCAACGCTCACTCCGGCGACCCGCATTACGAGCCCCGCGCCGACCGTTCCGCTCCCATCCGTGAAGGCGACTTTGTCCTGCTCGACATCTGGGCCCGGCTCGACCAGCCCGACTCCGTTTACTACGACATCACCTGGACCGGCTTCGTGGGCAAATCCGTCCCCGAACGCCACCGGAAGATCTTCGAGATCGTGCGCGGCGCCCGCGATGTCGGCGTCCGGACCGTGCAGGAAGCCATCGCCCAGGGCCGCCGCATCTGCGGCTGGGAAGTGGACCAGGCCACGCGCCAGCACATCGCCGCCGCCGGCTACGGAGCGCAGTTCGTCCACCGCACCGGCCACTCCATCGGCACCACCGTCCACGCCAACGGAGCCAACATGGACAACCTCGAGACCAAGGACGAGCGCGAGATCATTCCCAACTCCTGCTTCTCCATCGAGCCCGGCATCTATCTGCCCGAGTTCGGCGTGCGCAGCGAAGTGAACGTACTCGTGCGCCCCGGCCGCGCCGAAGTCACCGGGAAAATCCAGCAGGAGATCGTCCTCATCTGATGGCTGAAGCCACTGTGGTTGCTCAACCCGAAAAAGCCAAACCCGCGCGCCGCCCTGTGACCGCCTGGGCCGTGGTGGTGACCATCGTCGCCTGGCTGGTTCCCGGCGGCGGGCACTTCCTGTTGAAGCGCTGGATCCGCGGCGGGCTGCTGCTGCTTTCCGTCGCCACCATGTTCGTGCTCGGCATCCTGATGCAGGGCAAGGTCTACTCGCCCAACACCGGCGACATCCTCGACATGTTGGGCTTCGTCGGCGACCTGGGCGCGGGCCTCTTTTACATCGTCACCCGCATGATGGACTGGGGTCGCGGCTCCATCAATCTCGCTACCGCCGACTACGGCACCAAGTACATCGTGGTCGCCGGACTGCTGAACGTCATCGCCGCCGTAGATGCCTACCACATCGCCATCGGGGAGAAACCGTGACCCTCGAACTCTCCCACTTCTCCGCGGCGCTCATCTTCGCCTTCTTCACTTCCATCGTCTTTGGCATCACTCAGCGCAGCACTCCCCGCGACCAGGTCCGCTACGGTGTGGAGTGCTTCATCTTTTTCATTGTCGGGATGATCATCGCCGGCTGGCTGATGTGGCTGTTGCGGCGTTGAATGCTGCAATAAGCGATAAGCAATAGGCTCGTATGCTTTTTATCGCCTATCGCTTATTGCTTATCGCCTATCGCTAACTGCCTATCCCTCCCACACAAACGCATCGAACACATGCGTCACGGCGAACCCCAGCCGCTTGTACAGCTCCACGGCGTTCGCGTTCGCTTCCGTCACCGTCAGCGAGAGGGAGGTGAACTTCCTGCGCAGCAGGCTGTCATGGCAGGCGGCGATCAGCCGCTCTCCCAGCTTCTGCCCGCGGAACTCCGGCGCCACGCACACCTGCGTGATGTGCCCCACGTCGTGCCGCACCTTCGAGCACAGAATCAGCCCTGCCATGAGCTGCGTGGGCCGGTGCACGGCCACGAACGACGCCTCGCCGTCGAACGTGCCGCAGCCGGGAAAGCGTACGATGTTGTTCAGGAACCGCAGAGAGCCCGCCACCGTGCGGTACTGGTCGTTGATTTCCGCATCCACGTGTCCGCGGTACGCCGCCGTGATCACCGCCGCAGCGCTCTGGAAGTCTTCCTCCCGCCAGGGACGCACCTCGATCTCCGCCGGTGAATCCGCCGGCGTTCGCAGCTCCAGCGGCCACACCATGAACAGCCGTGGATACCGCCGGAAGCCGGTTTCCAGGAACGGACGCGCCACCCTCCCCGTCTTGTGCGGCAGCAACTGCGATTCGATGCGATGGACGCCCGGCGATTGCTCCAGCGTTTCGATCACG
Source organism: Terriglobales bacterium (assembly GCA_035573675.1). Classification (NCBI taxonomy): domain Bacteria; kingdom Pseudomonadati; phylum Acidobacteriota; class Terriglobia; order Terriglobales; species Terriglobales bacterium. The sequence goes on along the minus strand of DATMAB010000023.1, from coordinate 5,067 downwards.
TGCGTCAGCAGGCGGTGCTCCAGCGGATCGTTGCCATGGCGCTGCGCCTTTCCTCCAGCGCTCACGAACAGGTCGCCGATGATTCCCTTGCTGCCTTCGTAGACGAAGAACGAGTACCCCAGCACCTGCCGTCCTTCCACCGCCACATAGCCCGGCAGGATGCGCGCATCCATGTAGCGCAGCACCATCTCCGCCGACCCGCTGTAGTCCCAGCCCAGCATGCGGTCCCACAGCTCGATCTCTTCCTCCAGCAGCGGCCGCAGCTCTTGCGATCCGAAATGCCGCAGGTCCAGGATCTCTACGGATTTGAGCGCCGCCGTCGCCACCCCGTCAGTCTAGTGCGCCCCTCGCCCGCCACCAACCCCTCGTACCCCGCTGGCCACTCCTCGCCCTTCTGCGTGCATTCTTGTATTTTTCATTTTTCATGTTGCAGTGATGTCGATGAGGACACCCAATAGAACTCCACTCCCTGCGCTCCAAAATCCCCGATCCTGGAAAATCTCCGCCCACCCGCCAGCTTCGCTGCTTCCTCCCGCGTCCCTTTCCTCACAATCAACAGATGGTCTTCCGCCGGGATCTCGCCGCGTTCGTACCGCTGCACCTTCTGGTTGCGATAGAACCCCAACCCGTATTCCAGATTGCGATGGATACGGAACCCGGCTACCGGCTTCCCCGCCGTTCCCAGCTGTTCCAGTTCGGCCGCCACCGGCCGGCTCGAAAGCGCCCGGTCTATTGGTAGCGCTTCCACCCGCACCAGGAAGGCTACCGTCAGCACCACCGGAACCAGCGTGACGAAGCGCAGCATCGGCAGCCCGTAACGCCGCAGCGTGACCAGCGCCGCTGCCAGCACCACCACACCGACGCCCGCCGCTACTCCCATCGACCAGGCTTCCACCGGCTGCGGCGGGCGCTGGAGCACGAACGGAACCAGCGGCAGCGCGCCCGCGATCACGCCCAGCACCAGCGCATGTCCCCACAGCAGCCCTGCGCCCAATCGCTTGCCCTCTCGCTGTCGCCGCCACACCAGGTCCGCCGCCAGCAGGCCCCACGCCGGCAGCGCCGGCAGGATGTAGCCCGGCAGCTTCGATTGCGAGAGAGAGAAGAACACCACCGGGACCACCGCCCACGACGCCAGGAACAGCGGCAGTGGGTCGCGCGTTTCGCCGCGCTCCTTCCACGCCAGCCGCCCGCGCTGCATCGCCCCCACCAGCGATGCCCCCGCGATCGCCGTCCATGGCGCAAGCCCAAGGATCAGCACCGGAACATAGAACCAGAACGGTTGTTTGTGCCGGTACAGGTCGGTCGCGAAGCGCGCCAGGTTGTGCTCGAGCAGGAACACGCGGAAGAACTGCGGGTTCACCATCTGCACCGCCACGTACCACGGCACAGCGACCATCAGGAACAGCAGGACACCCGGCAGCCATAGCGTACGCCGCAAAAGCCTCACGTCGCGCCGCATGCCCGCGTAGGCCATAAGGATCAACAGCGCAAGGCCCGGCGCCACCGGTCCCTTGGCCAGCGTGCCCACCGCGAGGAAAAAGTAGAACGCCGCCAGCCACAGGCGTCGCCCGGTGGCATGCCACGCGTACCAGGCCAGCATTCCGGCCGTGAAGGGCGCAGCCAGTTCCATGTCGGTGGCCGCCGCTCGCGAAAACCCGATCACGCCCGCTGATGACGCTGTGATCAGCGCCGCCTCCAGTTCACCGCCCGGCCGGAAGCGTCGCGTGAACACGTAGACAGCCGCGATCATCAACGTGGCGAAGGTCGCCGAAGGCAGCCGTGCCGGCCAGTCCGAAACCCCGAACAGGGCGTACGCGATGCGCGCACGCCAATAGTAAAGAATCGGTTTCTCCAGCCACGCCTCGCCGTGCAGCGTGGGTGTTACCCAGTCGTGGCGCTCCGCCATCTCCCGCGCCACCTGCGCGTATCGCGGCTCATCCGGGCCCACCAGCCCAAAACTCCCCAGCCCGAAAAAGAACAGGAACACACAGAACGCAGCCAGCGTCGCCAGTTCCCGCACCGTGCGCCCGTTCATCGCCGTTCGAGTGTAGCAGGAGGTGGTTTTCCACTGTCGTCCCGAGCGAAAGCGAGGGATCCATATCGGCTCTTGGGCCCTTGGCTCTAGCCCTTGGCTCTTGGCTCTTGGCCTTTCGCTTTTGGCCTTTGGCTTTCGGTTTTTCGCTTTTGGTCTTTCTGAGAACTGAGAACTTCACTGGGTACTGGGTACTGGGTACTGGGTACTCGCTACTCGCTACTTTCTGCTATCTTCATTCTCTCCGCACGAGCGCCTGAGAGAGATGCCCGAACAACGCAGCCGCGAGCACCATTTCGAGCGTGTCGCCGACGCCCTGCGCGACGAGATCAGCTCCCTGCTCGAAGGCGAGTTGGCGGACCCGCGCATCGGCCTGGCCACGGTCACCGAGGTGAAGCTCGCGCCCGACGGCCGCTCCGCTCACGTGCTGGTCGCTGTCGAAGGCGATGACGCCGAGGCGGAGCAGACCATGGAAGGGCTCGCCGCCGCCCGGGGCTACATCCGCCGCGAAGTCGGCGTGCGCCTCGGCCTGGCCCATCCTCCGGAGATGACCTTTCACCTCGACCGCTCCCAGAAGATGCAGGCGCGCATCGACGAACTGCTCCGCCGCGCCGAGAAACGCAAGAAGTAGGTTCCTGAGACCCGAGACCTGCGACCTGACACCGGTCTCACAGGTAATCCAGAAAGCTTTCCGTGACCTCAGCTCCCGTCGAGGAAGCGATGTGGCTGGCCTCGCGCTCCACCTTCTGCATCAGGCCTTCGAGGTAATCACGGGAGGAGGAGATGCTCACGATGCCGACCGTGGCCCGCTGCCACAGGTCATTGGCCTCCAGCTCCGCCACGGAGACGTTGAAGCGCGCTCGCAGCCCGTCCTTCAGGCTGCGCAGCACTTGCCGCTTGTCCTTCAGCGACTGCGCCCCCTCGATGCGGATTTCGACGGTGAGAAAAGCAATCAAGGCAGTTTCGGGTTTCCAGTTTCAAGAAGGACCCTTGGCTCGAAACTCGAAACTTGAAACTCGAAACTGTTACGCCAACGCTTCCGCCGCCACCTTCTGCGTCACAAAGCACTCGATGACGTCGCCCTTCTTGATGTCGCTGTAGTTGGCGATCGAGAGGCCGCACTCCAGGCCGTGGCGTACCTCGCTGGCATCTTCCTTGAAGCGGCGCAGCGAGCCGATCCTGCCCTTGAACACCACCACGTTGTCGCGCAGCAGCCGCACTTCCCCGTCCCGCTTGATGATTCCGTCCTGCACGTAGCAGCCGGCCACGGTCCCCACCTTGGGGATACGGAACGTTTCGCGCACTTCCGCGCGCCCCAGGTAGGTTTCCTTGAGGGTCGGTTCGAGCAGCCCCGCCATGGCCTTCTTGATCTCGTCATGCAGCTCATAGATGATCGAGTGCAGGCGTATGTCGACGTTTTCCTGTTCCGCCAGCTCCTGCGCCTTGCGCTCCGGCCGCACGTTGAAGCCGATGATGATGGCGTTCGACGCCGAGGCCAGCAGCACGTCGGTCTCGGTGATGGCGCCCACGCCCGAGTGCAGGATCTTGATCTTCACCTTCTCGGTGGAGAGCTTGGCCAGCGAATCGGCCAGCACTTCCACCGATCCCTGCACGTCACCCTTCAGGATCAGCGGCAGTTCCTTGATGCCTGCGGTTTTGATCTGCTCGGCCAGGCCTTCCAGCGTCACCCGTGTGCTCTTGGCCAGCATCGCTTCGCGCGTCTTCTGTTCGCGGTACTGCGTGATCAGGCGCGCGCGGTCGCGGTCGGCGATGACCACCAGTTGGTCGCCCGCCTGCGGCAGCCCTTCCAGTCCCAGCAGCTCCACCGGCGTCGCCGGCGGGGCCTCTTCCACGGCATTCCCGCGGTCGTCGAACATCGCCCGCACCTTGCCGAACACGTTGCCCACGATGAACGTATCCCCGCGGCGCAGCGTCCCGTTCTGCACCAGCACCGTGGCCACGTTGCCGCGTCCGCGATCCAGCCGCGCCTCCAGCACCGTGCCCGTCGCCGGACGGTCGGGGTTGGCCTTCACCTCTTGCAGGTCGGCCACCAGGCACACCATCTCCAGCAGCAGGTTCAGGTTGGTCTTTTTCTTGGCCGAGACCTCGACGAACACCGTCTTGCCGCCCCATTCTTCCGGCAGCAGGCCGCGGTCCGCCAGTTGCTTCTTCACCCGCTCCGGCATGGCTTCGGGCTTGTCGATCTTGTTCACCGCCACGATGATGGGCACGTTGGCGGCCTTGGCGTGGTCGATCGCCTCCAGCGTCTGCGGCATCACGCCGTCGTCCGCCGCCACCACCAGCACCACGATGTCGGTCACCTTGGCGCCCCGCGCGCGCATGCGCGTGAAGGCTTCGTGGCCGGGCGTATCCAGGAAGACGATCTCCCGCCCGTAGGCGGGCGATTCGGTATCGGCGATCTTCACCTTGTACGCGCCGATGTGCTGCGTGATGCCGCCGGCTTCGCCGCCCGCCACATTGGTTTCGCGGATGGCGTCCAGCAGCGACGTCTTGCCGTGGTCCACGTGGCCCATCACCGTCACCACCGGCGGACGCGCGATCAGTTTCGCGGCATCGTCGGCGGCGGGCGTGGCTTCGGCGAACTCCTGCGCCACTTCTTCTTCGAAGCTGATGGTCTTGGTGTCCGCCCCGAACTGCCGCGCCATCTCCGTGGCCAGCTCGGCGTCCAGAGTCTGGTTGATGGTGGCGAAAACGCCCCGCGCCAGCAGCCGCGCGATCAGGTCCTTGGCCCTCACGTCCAGCTTCTCCGCCAGATCCTTTACGCTGATGCCTTCCGGGATCACGATGGTGCGCGTGATGGGCAGCGGCTCGGTCGAAAGCGGAGCCAGCCGCGGCGGCGGCGTGTAGCCCTTCATCGGGCCTTCTTTGGGACCGCGCCGGTACTGCGGACGGCGCGGCGGCGGAGCGGCCCGCCCTGCCGGACGCGCCGGCGGCGCCATTCCCGGAGCGCCCGCCATCGGCCGGGGCATTCCGCTCGGCGCTGAGCGCGTGGGATGCATCGGCCGCCGCTCACC
>DATMAB010000022.1 GCA_035573675.1 Terriglobales bacterium | reverse complement strand
AGTTCGCCCGCCGTCTCCATCGCCGTCTTGGGCTCGCCGATCACGTAGGCGACCTTGCCCGCCGCAATCTCCTCCATGGCGACGCGGCAGGGCTTGCGCGTAGGGGTCTCGACCATGGGCCGGGCGCCGGAGAGCAGTTGGCGTGCGCGGCGCGCGGCCACCAGAACGTAGCGGTAGTTGCTATCGAATCCTTCCATGATCTTGCCTCAGTCGCTCCTTGAAGGTGTCAGCGCCGGCCGGATGCCGGCAATGCAAACGTCGCCAGGACCCGCTTCAGTTGCTCGCCCGCGCGCTCCTGGCGGCAGCGCTCGGCGGCGTCCACGATCTCCTGCTCTTCCGTCCCCAGAAGCCTTCCGGACCCGCGCAGCCGCTCGGCCAGCACGATGGCTTTCAAGGTATCGATCGACTGCTCGAGGCGATCGTTGATGAGAATATAGTCGTAAGCGGGATAATTCTCAATCTCGCGGGTCGCAGTTTCCAGCCGGTTGCGGATCACTTCCTCGGAACGCATCTTTTCCGCCTCGCTCCGCCGGCGCAAACGCAGCTCCAGTTCCTCGCGCGAGGGTGGAAGCACGAAAATGCTTACCGCTTCCGGGATCTTCTCCTTTATCTGACGCGCGCCTTGCACGTCGATGTCGAGAAGCAGGTCGTGACCGCGCGCCTCGGCCTCGCGATGGAAGCGCCGGTGCGTGCCGTAGTAGTGGCCGAAAACCTCGGCGTGCTCCAGAAATTCGTCGCGCGCCAGCATGCGCTCGAATTCCTCCCGTGTCACGAAGTAGTACTCGCGCCCGTTCAGCTCGCTGCCGCGCGGCGCCCGCGTCGTGTAGGAGATGGAAAACTCCAGCCCGGGCACGCTCTTGCGCAGTTCCGTGACCAGCGTGGACTTGCCCGAACCGGAAGGCGCCGAAATGATGAAGAGGCTCATTCGACGTTCTGCACCTGCTCCCGCAGTTTCTCGATCTCCGATTTCATCTCCAGCCCGAGCTCGGTGATGCGCAGGCCCTCGCCGGAGACTCCCGACGTCTTCGAGAGCAGCGTGTTGGTCTCACGGTTCATCTCCTGCAGCAGGAAGTCGAGTTTCTTGCCCGCCTCGCCGCCCTGGTCGAGCAGGCCCAGGAAGTGCTGGACGTGCGTTTCCATGCGCGCGATCTCCTCCTGGATGTCGCTGCGTGAGGCCAGCAGCGCGGCCTCCTGCAGGATGCGCTCCCGGTCGGCGTGGCTGCCGATCAGCTCGCGCATGCGCGACTCCAACTTCTCGAAGCAGGCACGGGAGACGGCCGCGCGCAGCGACTCCATCTCAGAGTTCGCGCGGCGCAGGCGCGCGACCCGCTCCCTCAGCTCGCGCTCGATGCCGCTGCCTTCCTCCAAACGCATCTTGTCGAGGCGCCCCAGGGCTTCCTCCAGAGCGCGGAGCGCTGCGGCTTCCATAGACCCGTCCATCGCCGGCTGGGCCGCAACCAGCGCCCCGGGCAGCCGCAAGATCGTGTTCAAATCCGGCTCGCCGGAAAGGCCGAACTCGCGCGCCGCGTCGCGAAACGCCCGGATGAATCCGCCCGCCAGCTCGCGATTGACCGTCATTCCGCCGCCACCGGCGCGGTCAAGCGACAGCACCAGTTCGATGTGGCCTCGCGCCAGGCGCTCTTTCAAGCGGCGGCGCAGCGGAACCTCGAGCGCATCCAGATCGGAGGGCAGGCGCAGATGCAGGTCCAGAAAGCGGTGGTTCACCGACTTCAGCGAAAGCGTGAAGCCGCCCGGCTCGCCGGCCTGTCCCCGGACCTGCGCAAAACCCGTCATGGAGCGGATGGCCATGGTTCCGAGTCACGATCCTGCCGTCAGGCTGGGCTGGTCGGCATCCACGAACTGCAGCTCGTACAGGCGGCGATAAGTGCCCAGGCGGTTCATCAATTCTTCGTGCGTGCCCGTGTCCGTGATGGTCCCGTTCTCCAGCACTACGATGCGGTCGGCACGGCGCACAGTCGAAAGGCGGTGCGCGATCACGAACACGGTGCGGCCGGCCATCAGGTTCTGCAGCGCCGATTGCACCAGAGACTCGCTCTCGGTGTCCAGCGCCGATGTGGCTTCGTCAAGGATCAGGATGGGAGCGTTCTTCAGCAGCGCCCGCGCGACCGCCAGCCGCTGGCGCTCCCCGCCGGAAAGGCGCAAGCCGCGCTCGCCGATCATCGTGTCGTACCCCTCGGGCATGGCGGAGATAAAGTCGTGGGCCAGCGCAGCGCCCGCGGCCGCTTTCACCCGCTCCAGGGAAACATGCGGCTGGCCGTACGCGATGTTGTTGCGCACTGTGTCGTTGAACAGGATGGTTTCCTGCGTCACGATACCCACCTGTGCACGCAGCGAGTGCAGCGTCACCTCACGCACGTCGTGCCCGTCGATCAGCAAACGGCCGGAGGTGACGTCGAAAAAGCGTGGGATCAGATGGACGAGCGTGCTCTTGCCGGCGCCGCTCGAGCCTACGATGGCCACCACTTCCCCGGCGCGCACTTCCAGTGAAACATCGCGCAGCACGTCCCGGGCGCCCTCCCCGTTGGCGCCGTAGGTGAAGCCCACGCGCTCGAAGCACACGCTCTGCCGGAACGGGGGCAACGCGCGCGCCTGCGGATGCTCGCGCACTTCATCCTCGTCGTCCAGGAAACGGAAAATCGTGGACGAAGCGCCCAGCGCCTGCTGGAACTGGTTGTGATACAGCGCGAATTTGCGCACCGGATCGTAAAGCTTGAACACAGCCACCAGGAACGCGAGGAACGTTCCGGCGGTGAACGCCTGGCTCTTAATCTGATCGCGGCCCAGCAGCAACAACAGCGCGACGGCCACTGCCCCGATCAGGTCCATCAGCGGCGAACTCAGCGCGGCGGCGCGCACCGAGCGCAGGTTGGCGCGGAACAGGCGCATGGCTGCACTCCGGAACCGTCCGATCTCCCACGACTCCATGCCGAAGGCCTTCACGATGCGGTTACCGGTGATGGCTTCGTGCGAAAGATTATGAATTTCGGCCAGCTTGTCCTGGCCCGAGCGCGTCGTGCTGCGCACGCGCTTCCCGATGCGCGACGCCGACACGATCACGAACGGAATGAACAGCACCAGCACCCAGGCCAGCTTCCCGCCCAGCACCACCACCACCCCGGCCGTGAAGATGAGGATGAAGAGCTGCTGCAGGGATTCGGCCAGCACTGTGGACATGGCGATCTGCACGCGCTCCACGTCGTTGACGATGGTCGAAAGCAGCGTGCCCGTCGAGTGCCGCTGGAAGAATCCGGCGGAACGCCGCACAATGGCGTCGTACAGCTCGTTGCGCAAATCGGTGATCAGCCCGAAGCCGGCGTAGTTCACCAGATAGGTGCCCGCGTAGTCGGCGATTCCCTTGAGCAGCGTCGCCGCCACCAGGGAGAACGCCACGATGGTCCATACATTGTGGAAATGCTCGGGAACGAACTGCTGCAGGTGGATGACGCGGTCCGTACCGGGTACGGTGAACAGCGCCACTTCCGCCGAGCGCGAGCCGGGGTTGAGCACGCGGTCGAAGATGGGGCCGACCAGCAGCACGCGGAAGGCGTCCAGCAGGCCGACCACAGCCATCAGCAGCACCGAAGCCAGCAGATGGAGCCAGTACGGCGCGACGTAGCGCAGCAGGCGCATCAACTGGCGCATAGGGCTCCGCGGACCGGTTCCAGCCGAATCATGTGGGGGGAAACTGGCCTTATTCTAAAGGCCCCGGGTGCCGGGTGTCAGGTCCGAAGGACTACTGGCTCCAGGCGATTCCGTCCGGCCTCTTCCCGGTCTTCAGCGTGCGGCATTTCAGGGCGGAGCGTGAACCGGTTCACCGCGGCAGGTCGCGGTGCCTGACCCGCGTGCGATAGCCGGCGGCGGCCAGGCGCCGGCGCACCTCCTCGGCGATCATCACCGAGCGGTGCTGGCCGCCGGTGCATCCGAAACCGATGGTCAGGTAGCTCTTCCCTTCACGCACGTAGTGCGGCAGCAGATAGACCAGCAGATCGGAGATGCGGGCGATGAACTCCTTCGTCTGCGGAAAACTGTGCACGTAGCGGGCCACGCGCGGGTCCTTGCCGGTGAGCGGGCGCAGTTCGGGGATGAAGTGCGGGTTGGGCAGGAAGCGCACGTCGAACACCAGGTCGGCATCCTGCGGCGTGCCGTTGCGGTAACTGAAGCTGATGCAGGAGACCAGGATGCTCTTCTCCGAAGCCTCCTGCCGGAACTTCTCCGTGATGTAGGCGCGAAGCTGGTGGACGTTGAACCCCGAGGTGTCCACCACCATGTCGGCCAGGGCCCGGATGGGACGCAGGCGGCGGCGCTCAGCGCCGATCGCGGCCCGCACCGGCTCATCCACACCCAGCGGATGGGGACGACGCGTCTCGCTGAAGCGGCGCTGCAGCGCCTGGTCGCTGGCCTCGAGAAAAATCACTTTCGTGTTCAGCGATTCGCGCAGCGACTTGAGCATGGCCGGCAGGCGACCCAGGCGCGTGCCTTCGCGAACGTCCACCACCAGCGCGGCGCGCTGGCTCTCGGTGGACTGGCGCACCAGCTCCGCGAAGCGCGGGATCAGGTCCACCGGCAGGTTGTCCACGCAGTAATAGCCCAGGTCCTCAAAGGCCTTCAGCACCGAAGCCTTGCCCGATCCGCTCATCCCCGTGATGACCACGAGCTCGGCGGCGGACCGGCGCGCAGGCGCCGCCTTCCGTTTGCGTCTCACGGGCCTGTGCCGGCGCGGCATGGGAGAGCGATGGTACCACCGCGCAGCTATCCGGTGGCAGGCCTTATCGCTGGGGAAGATCAGACCAGCAGGCGTCCGACTACTTCGCGGCCGCCTGCTGAAGCAGGGCGATGACTTCCGCATTGTCCGCATGCCGCGAGGCCAGATCCAGCGCCGACGCACCGGAGGCGGTGCGCGCCGCCGGGTCGGCGCCCGCCGTGAGCAACTCCTCGACCACGTCGGCGTAACCGCGCGCAGCGGCTTCGATCAGGGGTGTGCGGCCGTCGCGGCGGCGTGCGTTCGGATCCGCCTTGGCTGCGAGCAGGGCTCGCACCGTGCGCGCCTCACCGCGGATGGCAGCCAGCAGCAGCGGGCTGGTGCCGTCTCCGGCGGTGGCGTTCGCTTGCGCGCCGCGGAGCAGCAGAGCGCTCGTGGTCAACGCGTCCCCGTTCTCCGCCGCCATCATCAACGGGGTCCAGCCAGTTCGCGTGCGGGCGTCCACTTCGGCGCCGCGCTCCAGCAGGTAGCGGATCAGCCCGTTTCGCCCGCGGGAACAGCCGTGGTGGAGCGCCGTCCAGCCGCTTTCGTCGCGCGCTTCCAGGCGCTGGCGCACCACGGTGTCCAGCCGCTCGGGCGGCTTCCTGCCCTTGGGGACCAGCGGCGGTGCGTCGAGGATTGTCCGCGCCAGTTCGTCCTCACCGTTGGAGATGGCCAGCATCAGCAGGGTCACGCCGTGCCAGTCCTTGGAGTCAGGGTCGGCACCGGCCTCGAGCAGCGCCTGCGCCGCTTCTTTCTGGTGCGCGGAGACTGCAACAAACAGGGCATTCCAGCCGTTGCTATCCGTAGCCTGCAGGTCGGCGCCGCGAGCCAGCAGCAGCGCGATCAGGTCCAGCTCGCCGGTTTCGACCGCCGACATCAGCGGCCTCCACCCTCCGGCATCGGCGGCGTTAATATCGGCGCCGGCGTCCAGCAGGCGCGTGACCACTTCGACATCGCGGGCTTCCACCGCGGCCATCAGCGCCGTGACGTCATCCTCGTCCCTGGCCAGATTGGGATCGGCGCCCTGCTCCAGCAATGCCGTCACCGCCGCCAGGTCGCCGCCGTACACCGCGTCGAGCAGCCGCCTGGCCAGCGCGGTGGATTTCGCCGTCCGGGGCCTGGCCGCTTTTGCGGTCTTGGGGAACGCAGGGGACGCTGGCTGCTGCGCCCAGCCATAGACCGGGATGCTTGCGCCCAGCAGGACCCACGCCGACCACCGGAGCAGCCTGGAACTCGCGCTTCCGGATCGCTGCCCGCTTTGCTTCATGGCGCTTCGATCAGCTCCAGCTTCCCGTCGCGGGTGCGGTGCAGCACTTTCACCTTGCCGGCCGGATCGCGGAAGACGAATACGTCGCGGTCGCGGAATTCGGCTTCCTTGATGGCCTCCTCCAGGGTCATCGGGCGCAGAGCGACGGCGTCGCGGGCTTTCACCACGTGGGCTTCGGCGGTGCGCAGGGTGGCAGGGAAGGCGTGCACCACCACGGGCACGGCTGCGGTTTCCGAAGGGCCCACCGCGGCCCGCTTGGCCCGCGGCTCGCGCCGGCGCGGAACCGCGCCTCCGTCCCATTTCTTGCGTGCCTTGCGCTTGATGGTCCGCCAGCGGCTCTTGTACTTCACCGCCTGCCGGTCGATGCGGTCCAGCGCCTCGCCCACGGCTGCGGACATGTCATTGGCCTCGGCGATGCCCACGATGGGATGATCGCGCACCACGATCGTGATCTCGGCAATATGCCGATGGCGCTCCGTACTCAGGATGACGTGCGTATCGAAGTTGTTGCCCAGGATCTTTTCCAGCTTGGCCAGACCTTGTTCCACCTGCCTGCGGACCGCGGGAGTGACTTCGTACTGCCTGCCCGTGTACTCGACGTTCATGGACTCCCTCCTCGGGCGCAGCCACGGCGGTGGCCTGCGCCGGAATGGAACCGCTACCGCAACTATTTTTTGACTCGGCGCTGGTGGGTGCTCGGGATGCGCATGTCTTCCCGGTATTTCGCGACCGTACGGCGAGTGACCTGGATGCCCTGCGACTGGAGGATGCGGGTGATCTGCTCGTCGGTCAACGGCCGGGTGGGGTCTTCCTCCTCGATCAGCTTCTTCACCCGCTGCTTCAGCACCAGCAGCGAGGTCGTGCTGCCTTCCGGGCCCTGCACTCCTTCGCTGAAGAAGTAGCGCAGTTCCAGCACGCCCTGCGGCGTGTGCACGTACTTGTTGGCCACCGCCCGGCTGACCGTGGAAGGATGCACTCCGATCTCTTCGGCCACCTCCTTAATCATCATTGGCTTCAGGTGTTCCATGCCGTGGTCCAGGAACTCGCGCTGGCGGTCCAGGATCACCTGGCAGACCCGCTGGATGGTTTGCCGGCGCTGTTCGATGTTCTTGATGAGCTGCACCGCGGAGCGGTAGCGCTCCTTCACGTAGGTGCGCACCTCGCGGTCGGCGCCATCCTGGCTCAGCAGCCGCCGGTACGCCGGGTTCAGCCGGAGCTGGGGCACGTCCTCATCGTTCATCACGATCAGGTATTCCTCGCCCTGCTTCACGAAGGCCACTTCCGGCTCGATGAGCCGCGGCTCGCTGCGGTTGTATCGCAGGCCGGGGCGCGGATCGAGCGTGCGCAGGTAGTGCACCGCCCGCTCCACCGCCTCCACCGGGCGTCCGATGGCGCGCGCGATCTCCTTCTGCTGGCGCCCTTCCAGAGCTTTCAGGTGGTCGCTCACCACGGCGATGCAGTCCGCCAGCACCTGGTCAAGGTCTTCCTCCGTGTCCAGATCGAGTTGCTGCCGCAACTGCTGCTGATACTCGAGCTGCGCCAGCAGGCACTCGCGCAGATCTCGCGCTCCTACGCCCACCGGGTCGAGCTGGCGGACCACGGCGTGGGCCTCCCTCAAAGCTTCCGCATCGAACTCCGGTTCGGGAGCCGGCATGGCGACGACCTTATCGGTGCCCTCGGGTGCGACTGCAACTTCGGTCTCGGCAGGCGCCGGCTCCACTTCGGCTTCCCCGCGCTCCTCCGTCGCCGTTGCAGCCTCGGATTCGAAGGCCCCCTCGACTGCCGGGGCTTTCTCCTCCTCCACCGGAGGCTCGACCGGTTCGGCCATCCGCTGCCCGCGGGCCGCGGCCAACAGTTCCTCGTCCGTGGCGGTGAGATACCCGTCCTCGTTCAGGTTGCCGATGATCAGTTCCGCGGCGGCCCGCACCTGGTCGCGCAGATGCAGCGACCGCAACTGCCACATCAGGTGATCGGTCAGCGTGGTGGGCGACGACAGGAAGTTCTCAAACGACGGTCGTTCGCTGATCTCGGCCGCCGGGCTGCGGTAGCCCGGGTCGAGGTAATCGCGGAAGTAAGAGCCGAAGTCGATCTCCTCGAATGGGTCGCGCTGGCGCTCCGCTCCATTGGCCTCTTCTGCCGCGGCGGTAGCGCGGTCGTGCTTTTCCTCCCTGCGGGAGACGTCGTCGATGGAAGGGACGGGCGACTCCAGCTCTTCCAGCACCGGGTTCTCCACCATCTCGGCGTTGATCATGTCCTTGAGCTCCAGCTTGTTGAGCGCAAGGACGCTGACCATCTGCACCAGGCCAGGCGTCAGGATCTGCTTCTGCGTGACCTTGAGGTTGAGTTTGGTCTGGAGCTGCATGGGTCCCGGTCTTTAAGACTACTCCTTATTCTTCAAACCAGGGTGAAGCTCTCGCCCAAATACACCTTCCGCACTTCCGGATCGCGGCTGAGTTGGTCCGGCGTTCCCGACCGGAAGATTCTGCCGTCATTGATGATGTAGGCGCGGTCGGTCACCGTCAGAGTCTCCCGCACGTTGTGGTCGGTGATGATCACGCCGATGCCCGAAGCCTTCAGGTCGAAGATGATCTTCTGCAGGTCGAGCACCGCGATGGGGTCGATGCCGGAGAACGGCTCGTCCAGCAGGATGAAATGCGGCGCGATGCACAGGCTGCGGGCGATCT